>RKSH01000179.1 GCA_007570945.1 Gammaproteobacteria bacterium
AAATCATCGACGCCGTGCGCGATTTGGAATCGGTGCCCGACATGCGCCAGGTGTGCGCGTTGTTGGCGGCATGAGCGGCGCGGCGGATGCGCCCGGCAGGCCTCTCGCCGGGCGCACCGCATTGGTCACCGGCGGCGGCAAAAACATCGGCCGCGCCATTGCCATAGGCCTGGCCGCCGCCGGCGCGGATGTGGCGGTGCTCGGCAAAAGCGACCGGCAGGCGGTGCAACAGACCGCCGGGGACATTCGCCGCGCGGGCCGGAAATCATTTGCCGTTTTGGCCGATATTGCCGATGAGCAAAGCGTGGCGGCGGCGGTGCGCGATATCGCCGCTGAGTTGGGCGGCCCGACGATATTGGTCAATAACGCCGCGGTGCGCCGGCAGACCGCGTTTGCCGACATGACCTTTGCCGAATGGCGCGCGATTACCGGGGTGATTTTAGACGGCGCGTTTTTGTGCGCGCGGGCGGTGGCGCCGTTTATGACAGCGGCCGGCGGCGGCGCCATTGTCAACCTAGGCGGGCTGAGCGCTTTTAGCGGCGCCCGCGGACGGGCGCATGTGATTTCGGCAAAGATGGGGCTGGTGGGATTAACCCGCGCGCTGGCGGTGGATTTGGGCGGTGCGGGGGTGCGGGTCAATTGCATTGCCCCGGGCAAAATCGCCACCCGGCGCGGCCCATCCGCCGGTGCGCCGCCGGCGCATGCGGGCGCCGACCATCCCCTCATCGGTGAATCCGGCGAGCCGTGCGACGTTGCGTCGCTGGCGGTGTTCTTGGCCGCACCCGGGGCCAAATACATCACCGGGCAGACTTTTCATGTGAACGGCGGCCTGTTCCTTGGTTAGCGCAAGCCCACACCGCCGCTTGGGGGCTAAAACCCCGCCCGAATCGCCCTTGAAAAAAAATTCAATTTTTCGCATTTAAAGCATTGACACCCCCTTGCAATGGTAAGATAATCGCGCCCCTTGTCGGGAGGGGTTCCCGAGCGGTCAAAGGGGGCAGACTGTAAATCTGCTGGCGACGCCTTCGCAGGTTCGAATCCTGCCCCCTCCACCAGGCCGAAAATAGCTCGAAAACGGCTCGAAAACGGTCCGAGGGCAACGCTCAGGCGGTGGCGGGTGTAGTTCAACGGTAGAACTTCAGCCTTCCAAGCTGATAACGTGGGTTCGACTCCCATCACCCGCTCCAAACATTGACCGGCGCCAGCCGGCGCTGGCGGCGAGGGTGAAGGCGAGGGTGAAAGGTCCGGCCGCACCGCCCACATAGCTCAGTCGGTAGAGCACTTCCTTGGTAAGGAAGAGGTCACCGGTTCAAATCCGGTTGTGGGCTCCACCGTCAAGGCGCAACCAGAACACAACGAAGCACACACCACAAACCAAGGCAAGAACACGAGGAGGTAGCACCGTGGCCAAGGCTAAATTTGAGCGCAACAAGCCCCACATTAACGTGGGCACCATCGGCCATGTGGACCATGGCAAGACGACGCTGACCGCGGCCATGACGCGGGTGCTGTCGGCAAAATTCGGCGGCGAGGCCAAGGGTTTCGACGAGATCGACAACGCCCCGGAGGAGCGCGAGCGCGGCATCACCATCGCCACCGCGCATGTGGAATACGAAACCGAGGCGCGCCACTACGCCCACGTGGACTGCCCCGGCCACGCCGACTATGTGAAGAACATGATTACCGGCGCGGCGCAGATGGACGGCGCCATTTTGGTGGTGTCGGCGGCCGACGGCCCCATGCCGCAGACCCGCGAGCACATCCTGCTGGCGCGCCAGGTGGGCGTGCCGTACATCGTGGTGTTCCTGAACAAGGTGGACATGGTGGATGACGCCGAGCTGCTGGAGTTGGTGGAAATCGAGGTGCGCGAGCTGCTGGACAAGTACGAGTTCCCCGGCGACAAGACTCCCATCATCAAAGGCAGCGCGCTGAAAGCGCTGGAGGGTGACGCCTCGGAGACCGGTGAGGCCGCCATTGAGGAGTTGGCCAAGGCGCTGGACAGTTACATCCCCGAGCCGGAGCGCGCGGTGGACGGCGGCTTCCTGATGCCGGTGGAGGACGTGTTCTCCATTTCCGGCCGCGGCACCGTCGCCACCGGCCGCGTGGAGCGCGGCATCATCAAGTCCGGCGAGGAGGTGGAAATCGTCGGCATCCGCGAGACCTCCCGCACCACCGTCACCGGCGTGGAGATGTTCCGCAAACTGCTTGACGAGGGCCGCGCCGGCGACAACATCGGCGCGCTGTTGCGCGGCACCAAGCGCGAGGATATCGAGCGCGGCCAGGTGCTGGCCAAGCCCGGCAGCATCACCCCGCACACCAAATTTGAGGCGCAGGTGTACGTGCTGAGCAAAGAGGAGGGCGGCCGCCATACGCCGTTCTTCAACGGCTACCGCCCGCAGTTTTACTTCCGCACCACCGACGTCACCGGCGCCGTGGAACTGCCCAAGGGCACCGAAATGGTGATGCCCGGCGACAATGTGGAGATGACGGCGACGCTCATCGCCCCCATTGCCATGGAGGAGGGGTTGCGCTTTGCGGTGCGCGAGGGCGGCCGCACGGTGGGCGCCGGCGTGGTGTCCAAAATTATTGAATAACCGTGCCGACAGGCCAGTAGCTCAATTGGCAGAGCGGCGGTCTCCAAAACCGCAGGTTGGGGGTTCGATTCCCTCCTGGCCTGCCACAACGACACGGCCACATGGGGCGAACACGGGTGCATCCCGGAGGATTCTCGGTGCTGGACAAAATTAAACTGACGGCGGCGGTCGCGTTTGCGGTCGGCGGCGTCGCCTTGTTCTACCTGCTGCAGGACGAGTCGCTGCTGCTGCGCGTGGGCGCGGTGGTGGTGGCGGTGCTGCTCGGCGCGGCCACCGCGCTGACCTCCAGCCAAGGCCGCGCCGCGCTGGAATTCGCCCGCGGCGCCGACATTGAGCGGCGCAAAGTGGTGTGGCCCGGCAACCGCGAGACCATGCAGGTCACCCTGTGGGTGATTTTTCTGGTGGTGGTGGTGGGGCTTTACCTGTGGATTCTGGACTCGGTTTCGTTCTGGATTGTCTACGACCTGCTCATCGGCGTGGACGGCGGCGCCTGAGGGGAGGGTGACGGTGATGACGGCGGCGGTTGGCACGGCTGAACAGGGCGCGGCGCGCAACAAGCGCTGGTACATCCTGCACGTCCACTCCAGCGCGGAGAAAAAGGTCAGCGACCTGTTGCGCGAGCAGATTAAGAACAAGGGCATGCAGGAATTCTTCGGCGACGAAATCCTGGTGCCCACCGAGAACGTGGTGGAGCTCAAGGGCGGCCAGAAGAAGACCACCAAGCGCAAGTTCTTCCCCGGCTATGTGCTGGTGCAGATGGAGATGAACGACGACACCTGGCATCTGGTCAAGAGCGTGCCCAAGGTGTCCGGCTTTGTCGGCGGCAACGGCGCGCGCCCGACGCCCATCAGCGACAAGGAGGTGGACGACATCAAGCGCCAGATGCAGGACAGCGGCGACAAGCCCAAGCCCAAGTTTTTGTTCCAGCCCGGCGAGATGGTGCGGGTCATTGACGGGCCCTTTCAGGATTTCAACGGCACCGTGGAGGATGTCAACTTCGAGAAGGCGAAGTTGCGCGTGGCGGTGTCCATTTTCGGCCGCTCCACGCCGCTGGAACTGGAGTTCAGCCAGGTGGAGAAAGGCTGAGCGCGCGATACCATGGCCAAACCGTCATCCAAAAGAAAAAGGGTGGAGTCCTATATCCGCCTGCAAATCCCGGCCGGCGACGCCAAGCCCAGCCCGCCGGTGGGCCCGGCCCTGGGCCAGCACGGCCTCAACATCATGGAGTTCTGCAATGCCTTCAACGAGCAGACCCGCGACATGGAGCAGGGCATCCCGGTGCCGGTGGTCATCAGCGTCTACTCCGACAAGAGTTTCACTTTCATCCGCAAGACGCCGCCGGCCGCGGTGCTGCTGAAAAAGGCGCTGGGCATCGCCAAGGGCAGCGGCGTCCCCAACCGCAACAAGGTGGGCAAGGTGACGCGGCAGCAGTTGGAGGCCATCGCCGAGCAGAAGATGGCCGACTTGAACGCCTACGACCGCGACCACGCCGTCCGCATTATCGCCGGCAGTGCGCGCAGCATGGGCATTGAGGTGGAGGAGTTGCAATGAACAGGGGCCGGCGATTCAAAACCACCGCGGCCAAGGTGGAAAGCCGCGTCTACCCGGTGGACGAGGCCATGGCGGTGGTCAAACAAACCGCGTCGGTGAAGTTCGACGAGAGCATCGACGTGGCGGTGAACCTCGGCGTGAACGCGCGCAAGTCGGACCAGAATGTGCGCGGCGCCACGGTGATGCCGCGCGGCACCGGGCGCACCATGCGCGTTGCGGTGTTCGCCGACGGCGCCGCCGCCGATGCCGCGCGCGAGGCCGGCGCCGATGTGGTGGGCCTGGACGACCTCGCCGAGACGGTCAAAAAAGGCGAGATTAATTTTGACGTCGCCATCGCCACCCCCGACAGCATGCGGGTGGTCGGGCGCCTCGGCCAAATCCTCGGCCCGCGCGGCCTGATGCCCAATCCCAAGGTTGGCACCGTCACCAACGACGTCGCCAAAGCGGTGGCCAACGCCCGCGGCGGCCAGGTGCAGTACCGCATCGACAAAGCCGGCATCATCCACTGCCCCATCGGCAAGGCCTCTTTTGACGCCGCGGCTTTAAAGGAAAATCTGGAGGCGCTGTTAGCCGACCTGGTCAAGGCCAAACCGGCCGGCGCCCGCGGCCAGTACATCAAGCGCCTCAGCGTGAGCGCCACCATGGGGCCGGCGGTGCGGGTGGACCGCGCCTCGCTTAATTTGTAAACCGCCATGGCCATCAGTCGCGCGCAAAAAGAAACCGTGGTCGCCGAAGTCAGCGGCGATTTGGAGCGTCTGGACGCCGCCGGCGCCGCGGTGTTGGCCGAGTTTCGCGGCCTGTCGGTGGCGCAGATGACCGTCCTGCGCCGCGCGGCGCGCAACGAGGGCGTCAAGTTGCGCGTGGTCAAGAACACCCTCACCCGGCGCATCGTCACCCAGGCCGCCGCCGGCAAATTCGCCGCGCTGGGCGAGCATGTGGACGGTCCCCTGGCGCTGGCCAGCGCGGCCGATGCGGTGGCGGTGGCCAGGGTGCTGAACGAGTTCGCCAAGGGCCACGACCGCCTGCGCATCAAAGCCGGGGTGATGGACGGCCGCCTGCTGGACGCCGCCGCCATCAAGGCGCTGGCCGCGCTGCCGTCGCGGGAGCAACTGCTGGCCGCCCTGCTCGGCGTGATGCGCTCGCCGCTGCAGAAGTTTGTCGGCACCCTGCAAGCGGTGCCGCTCAAGGCGGTGCGCACCCTGGCCGCTGTCCGCGATGCCAAGGATGGCGGGTCCACCGTTAAAGACGGTGAGTCCACGGTTAAAAATACCGGGTCCACCGTGGAAGACGGTGACCCAGCCTCCGCCGATGGTGGCCGCGGGGCCGAAAACGGCGCCCCGGCGGCCGCCGGCGGCAAGAACACTTAAACATTCCCCCGAGGAGAAAAACCATGTCCCTATCCAAAGAA
>RKSH01000018.1 GCA_007570945.1 Gammaproteobacteria bacterium
CGTAGTCCAGGCCGGTGGGGTGGCCGCTGGGGCCGTGACGCCACTGGGTTTGCACGGCGCAGAAGGCCATCACCGCGTCCCAGTTCTGCGCCAGCACCGAAATGCATTGCTGGCGGCGCATTTCCGCCGGCAGGTTGAGACCAAAGAAATCGCGGTTATGCACGCCGTCGTCCGACATGCTACACTCCAAACCATGTCGCGCCCTTATTCCAAGCTGTTATCCGACCACCGCACAATGGAATCCGCCGGTGTCGATGTTGCACTGTGCTCTTTCATAGGCACTTGTTTCGGCGCCGTGGTCGGAAGATAAACAATGTCCACCAACATCTCGGTGTGCGTCTTCGATGCCTACGGCACGCTGTTTGATGTGCACGCGGCGGTGGCGCGCCATGCGCCGCGACTCGGCAAAAACGCCGGCGCGGTATCGGCGTTGTGGCATTCCAAACAACAGGAATACACTTGGCTGTGCAACCTGATGAACAGCCACCGCGATTTCATGCAGGTAACCACCGAAGCGCTGGATTACGCTCTTGAAATGCATGGCATTGACGACGCTACCCTACGCGACAATTTGCTCGGCGCATACTTGGTTCTGGATTGCTACGACGAAGTGCCGAGCGTGTTAGGCGCATTGAAAGATGCCGGCATGAAGATCGCAATTCTGTCCAACGCCACGCCGGACATACTGGAGTCGGCGATTCGACACAGTGGCATTAACAGCTTGGTGGACGCGGTGTTATCCGCGGAAATTGTCGGGGTCTACAAACCCGACCCGCGGGCTTACCAACTGGCGGCGCGCCGATTCGGTGTGGACGCGTCGGCGGTCAGTTTCCTGTCAGCCGACGCATGGGATGCCGCCGGCGCCAACGCTTTCGGTTATAAAGCGGCATGGTTGAACCGCTCCGACCAAAAACCCGAGAGCATCCACTATGGGAGCGTCCGCTACGGTTTGAGCTCCATCAGAGATTTGCTATGGTGGGTTGGGCTGGATGCGCAGTGGAACACCCTCAATAGGCACCAACTGTTCACCTACGGCAAAATACTCGCTGAATGGAACGGTGATACTCCGGAATATGACGATGACGAGGAAGGGTTTCTAGATGCGGTCTACGATGCCATCGCCGGCGGCGCCATCGATGCCATCGCGGAGCGGCTAACTGCGCCGGTTATCCAGGCAACCGCCGCCGACCCGGACCGCCTAATCGACCGCCTAGCCGAAATCTACGCCGCCATCGACACCAATGCGCTACAAGAATCTCTCGCGCGGCTGATGTTCATCGCCGAACTCGGCTGGGTGATACCGGCTATTTCCGGCGCCGACATCGGTCATGCACTCAACCTGGCGCCGGCGGATGCGGTTGCTTTTTTCCGTCGCAAGGGTTTTCCCATAATGAAAGACTGGCGCGAGGTCTGGCAAGCGGCGACCGCCAGAGCCGTCTCCGCCGCCAACCAGGCGCGGCATGATTTTCTGGTCGATATACGCGAAATTATCGACCGCAAAATCGCTGAGGGGTTGACCGAGCACCAGACTGCCGGGGCGTTGGAGGATGAACTCGTCGAGGCCGGATGGCTGGGGCGGCAGACAATGGCCGATGTTCATGGCGATGCTGTGCTGGAGCGACTCGGCACGGCATGGCGGGTGCGCGCCATTTTGCAGAACAGCATCCTCATCGAGTATGCCGCCGCGCATTATCGCCGACAGACCGCGCGCGCCGACTCGTACCCATGGTGGCAATATATCGCCGATGCCGCTTGCCGGGGTCATCGCCCCCTACATGAGAAGATACTGCATCATGCCAACCCGTTGTGGCGGACCATCTATCCGCCCAACGGCCCCAACTGCCGTTGCCGCGTCATTTGTCTCAACGACTACCAGTTCCGCAACCGCGACATGAATAAACGCATCTATTCCACGAGCATCGAGCAGTTCGTGTGGAAAGACCGCAACCATGTCCAAGCGCGTTACGCCGAATCAGACGGTTTCATTCGACACATCTCGATGGATCCGGTGTGGGCCTGTGTTCCCGGTCGGTCTAATATCACCGTTGCCGGGCGGCGACATGTTCAATCCGCCCGCATCGTCAAAAATCAGCCGGGCTGGAAAGCCTACAAGCGCCCGCGCCGTATTCGGGGAGTGGAAGATGGTCCGAAGCCGCTTGCCGCGGCCGTTACGGCCACGGTTGCCGATGCTGGCGCCGCGTTGCGCAGGGTCCTCGGCATCGCCGTCCGCGGCGCACGGGCAATCGACACGCTGCTGGACAGAGTCATTATCAGCGACAACATGCTGCAACACATCGCCGCAAGCGAGGATAAACTCCGCGTGCGCTACGCCAACCGCATTCTGCCGACGCTGCAAAACCCGGATGAAATCTGGATAGCCCAATACGACAACGACGAATTTCGCAAGCACTACATCAGAATTTGGAAAGACAACGCATTCCTTGTTGTTGTCGTCGACAGCGTTACCGAAACCGATGGACGCGCCTTACTTTTCTACAACTTCATCCCGCAAAAACGGGGAATCGACAAAAAGCGCATCGGTGCGCTGTTCTATCCGTACCCGGAACATAAGGGGATGGGAAAGAGCGAGGGGCCGGCGGTCTGAGCACAAAGCGCGCCAACGGGGAGCGCACGTGCGTCTGCGCGGTCACTGGTCCCCGCCCCTACCGGGCTAGGTCCTCCGACCTCCTCGCCATTACAATATAACCCACCCGCCGCGACTGGCGCAAGCGACCCAGCGAATCGATTTAATCCGCCGATGGAGAGGGAGTTTTTGATACAAGTCGTCAGACGCCGGGCGGTGTAGGCGTATTGCGCGTTCGCGCCGCCGGCCTTGCGCACGCCGGCGCCGAGTTTGTCCAGCCCGCGGCGGGCGACCTTGACCTCGCCGACGAAGCCCTTGCTGTCGGCGGTGAGGCGAATTCCCAATCTCAAATCACCGGCCATGCTACAATACCCCCATGTCCGCTGCTTTAATCATCATCGGCTTCGCGCTTTTGCTCGGCTTGATGACCATCGCCGACACAAAGGAAGACCGCGCGCTTGGATTCGCCATCGGCGCCGCCATCGGCGCGGGCGCGGCAGGCGGCGGCGTCTGGCTTTGGTCCTGGCTCGCCGCCGGCGGCTGGGTTTGGATTTTTCTGCTCATTCTCACTGTGCCTGTTTGGTTCTGGCTGGGCGCGGCGCTGCTGTGCCTGCTGATGCACATCGCCGGCGCTGTCGCTCAGCGCTCCTGAATCGCCTCCAGCACCTCGGCCTCCATGATTCGAAGGCCGGCGAAAACATCTTTCCACCTCAGCCCCAGGGCGGCCACCGCGGCGCGGCAGGCGGCGTAGTCCAGGCCGGTGGGGTGGCCGCTGGGGCCGTGGCGCCACTGGGTTTGCACGGCGCAGAAGGCCATCACCGCGTCCCAGTTCTGCGCCAGCACCGGGCAATCGCGGCGCGCCAGGCGCGGCGGCAATCTTGGCCTTGGCGCCGTGAGGGTGGCGGGGCGGCGGCGCGGACGATGGTGCTTAGGCATTGCCGGCGGGAGGGGCGGATATGGATTAAAGCCGTATTTTCCCGCTCATTTTTCGGCAATTAAACAGCGGTTTTTTCATCAATAATCCGCCGGAAAATTCCCATCTCAAACGACAATTCGGGCATTTTTCCATTCTCCAAAGCCCGCGCCGGCACTGCACGCGCCGCCGGGCGGGGGTTATCCGTGCTATTCTATTCTTCCCAGCCACGACCTCCGCCATTCCATGGAATTTCTTCTCAACTGGTTCAAGCGCAACTTTTCCAACCCGCAGGTGGTTTTTCTCGCGCTGATTCTGCTGGCGGCGTTTGCCTTTTTGATGTTCTTCGGCAACATGCTGGCGCCGGTGCTGGCCGGGGTGGTGATTGCGTACCTGCTGGAGGGCGTGGTGCGGTTTCTTGAGCGGCACAACCTGCCGCGCCTGTTCGGGGTGGTGATGGTGCTGCTGCTGTTTGTGCTGTTTGTGGTGCTGATTCTGTTCGGGCTGCTGCCGCTGCTGTCGCGGCAAATCGTGCAGTTCCTGCAGCAGGTGCCGGCTATGTTCGGCGCGGCGCAGCAGGTACTGCTGCAACTGCCGCAAAAATACCCGGACTTCATTTCCGCCGACCAACTGCGCGACATCATCGTCGCCGTCAGCGGCGACCTGACGCGGCTGGGGCAGGAAATCGTTTCCATGTCGCTGTCGTCGGTGGTGGGACTCATCACTTTCGTGATCTACGTGGTGCTGCTGCCGATTCTGGTGTTCTTTTTTCTCAAGGACAAGGACGCCATCCTCGGCTGGTTTTCGGCGTTCTTTCCACGCGACTACCAACTGACCGAGCGGGTGTGGGGCGAGGTGCACCAGCAAATCAGCAACTACATCCGCGGCAAGTTCTGGGAAATTCTCATTGTCGGCGTGGCGTGCTTTGTGGTGTTCAGCCTGCTCGGAATGCAGTATCCGCTGCTGCTCGGCGTGCTCATCGGGCTGTCGGTGCTGATTCCGTACGTGGGCGCGGCGATTGTGACGCTGCCGGTGATGATGGTGGCGTGGTTTCAGTGGGGATGGAGCCCGGAATTTTTCTATGTGATGGTCGCCTATCTAATCATTCAGGCGCTGGACGGCTATGTGCTGGTGCCGCTGCTGTTTTCCGAGGTGGTGAACCTGCATCCGGTGGCGATTATCTTCGCGGTGCTGTTCTTCGGCGGGCTGTGGGGCGTGTGGGGCGTGTTCTTCGCCATCCCGCTGGCCACGTTGGTGCAGGCGGTGTTGCGCGCCTGGCCGCGGAGGCGGGAGGCGCCCAGGCGCCGCCGCCGGCGCCGGCGCAGTTTGGAGGCGGGCGGTGAACGGTGACTCCAGTCCTGCAAACGGTGACCCGGGGTCCGCAAACGGTGACCCGGGGTCCGCAAACGGTGACCCGAGTTCCAAAATGACGCCGCGGTCCACAAAATTCGAGCGCGGCGTGCTGAGGCGCGCGCTGCAAATCACGGGCTCGCCGAGGGTGACGGTGCGCCTGTGGGACGGCGCCACGGTGGGCGATGGCGGAGCAGCGGTGGCGGCCTTGACCGTGCATGGCCGCGCGGCGTTGTGGCGGTTGCTGGCGCGCGGCGACATCGCTTTTGGCGACCTGTACAGTGACGGCGGCATCGCGGTGGACGGCGACCTGACTCAATTCCTGTGCGAAATGTTCACGGTGACGGCGCGCGCCCGGCGGGAAAACTGCTGGCTGGACGCCGCCATTAAAATTTTCACCCCGCGCCCGCGCCTGAATACCACCGCCGGCTCGCGCCGCAACATCCGCCACCACTATGACCTTGGCAACGATTTCTACCGCCTGTGGCTGGATGAGCAGATGCAGTACACCTGCGCCTACTACCCCGACCAAAGCCTCACCGTGGAGCAGGCGCAACAGGCCAAGATGGACCACGTGTGCAAAAAACTGCAACTCAAGCCTGGCGACACGGTGGTGGAGGCCGGTTGCGGCTGGGGTTCGCTGGCGTTTTACATGGCGCAAAA
>RKSH01000046.1 GCA_007570945.1 Gammaproteobacteria bacterium
GGGGATGGGACTCTTGCAAGGGCGGGGGCATGGTTGGTATTGTTCGACTTTCGGCGATGAATCCCAAGCGCAAAAAAAGCAAAACCCCCGGCGGCAAAAACGCCGCGCAACCGGCCGCGCCGGCGGCGGAGGGTGAGGGCGGGGAAGTGCAGGATTTGCAGGCGCAACTGGAGGAACGGCAGGACCAGTTGTTGCGCGCGCGCGCCGAGTGCGAAAATATTCGCAAGCGCGCCGAAGCCGAGGCCGCCGCGGCGCGCAAGTTTGCGCTGGAAAAATTTGCGCGGGAATTGTTGGCGGTGCGCGACAGTCTGGAAAAAGCGGCCGAGGCCGACGCCGGGGCCGAGGGCGTGGCGCTCACCCTGCGGCAGATGGATGCGGTGTTTGAGCGGTTTTCCATTGCCACGGTGCGGCCGGCGGCCGGCGAGCGTTTTGACCCGGAGATGCACGAGGCGATGTCCGTGGCCGAGTCCACCGATGTGTCGGCGAATCATGTGCTGACGGTGATGCAGGCCGGCTACCGGTTGCACGACCGCCTGTTGCGGCCGGCGATGGTGGTGGTGGCGCGCGCGCCGGCGGCGGTGGACGCCTGAGGAACGGTGGATGCGGGTGTGGAAATGGTGAACGCCGGGTGACGATGGCCGGGGCGGTCTTGTAAAATGCCGCCCGCACCCCATTTACCCACTCCGACACCAACACAACAACCCTAAGGGGAGCAGAACACCATGGCGAAGATTATCGGCATAGACCTCGGCACCACCAACTCCTGCGTGGCGGTGATGGACGGCGGCCAGGCGCGGGTCATTGAAAACAGCGAGGGCGACCGCACCACGCCGTCGGTGGTGGCGGTGACCGACGATGGCGAGTTTTTGGTGGGCCAGGCGGCCAAGCGGCAGGCGGTGACCAACCCGGCCAACACGCTGTTTGCGGTCAAGCGCCTTATCGGGCGCAAATTTAACGAGGACGTGGTCAAGCGCGACCAGGAGTTGATGCCCTACGCAATCATCAAGGCCAAAAACGGCGATGCGTGGGTGAAGGTCGGCGGCAAGGAAATGGCGCCGCCGGAAGTGTCGGCGCGCGTTCTGCAGAAAATGAAAAAAACCGCCGAGGATTACCTGGGCGAGGAGGTGGCCGAGGCGGTGATTACGGTGCCGGCCTACTTCAATGATTCGCAGCGCCAGGCGACCAAGGACGCCGGGCGCATCGCCGGCCTGGAAGTCAAGCGCATCATTAACGAGCCCACCGCCGCCGCCCTGGCCTACGGCATGGACAAGAAAAAGGGCGGGCGCAAAATCGCCGTCTACGACCTCGGCGGCGGCACCTTTGACATCTCCATCATTGACATCGCCGAGGTGGAGGGCGACCACCAGTTTGAGGTGTTGTCCACCAACGGCGATACGTTCCTCGGCGGCGAGGACTTTGACCGCCGCCTGATGGACTACCTCGCCGACCAGTTCAAAAAAGACCAGGGCATGGACTTGCGCGGCGACCCGCTGGCGGTGCAGCGGCTGAAAGAGGGCGCCGAGAAGGCGAAGATTGAACTCTCCTCCAGCGCGCAGACCGAGGTGAACCTGCCCTACATCACCGCCGACAGCAGCGGGCCCAAGCACCTGACGCTGAAACTCAGCCGCGCCAAACTTGAGTCGCTGGTGGACGACTTGGTCCACCGCACGGTGGGGCCGTGCAAGACCGCCCTCACCGACGCCGGCCTCAGCGGCTCGGACATTGACGACATCATTTTGGTCGGCGGCCAGACGCGCATGCCCAAGGTGCAGGAGACGGTGCAGAACATTTTCGGCAAGGCGCCGCGCCGCGACGTGAACCCGGACGAGGCGGTGGCCATCGGCGCCGCGGTGCAGGGCGGCGTGTTAGGCGGCGATGTCAAGGACGTGCTGCTGCTGGATGTGACGCCGCTGAGTCTGGGCATTGAAACCCTGGGCGGCGTGATGACCCGGCTCATCGAGAAGAACACCACCATCCCGACCAAGGCCGCGCAGACTTTCTCCACCGCCGACGACAACCAGACCGCGGTGACCGTGCACGTGCTGCAGGGCGAGCGCGACATGGCGCAGCACAACAAGTCCCTGGGCAAGTTTGACTTGAGCGACATTCCGCCGGCGCCGCGCGGCGTGCCGCAGATTGAGGTGACTTTTGACATTGACGCCAACGGCATCATGCATGTCTCGGCGCGCGACAAGGTGACCGGCAAGGAAAACAAAATTGTCATCAAGTCCAGTTCCGGCCTCAGCGACGAGGAAATTCAGCGCATGGTGAAAGACGCCGAGGAGCATGCCGACGAGGACCGCAAGGCGCGCGAGTTGGCCGAGGCGCGCAACCAGGCCGAGGCCATGGTCCACGGCGCGCGCAAGTCAATGAACGACCTGGGCGGCAAACTGGGCGCCGACGACAAACAGCGCATTGAAGGCGCCATCAAGGATTTGGAGGAGGCGGTCGCCGCCGATGACGCCCAGGCCATTCGCGACAAAACCCAGGCCCTGGCCGAGGCCAGCCACAAGATGGCCGAGGAGTTGTATAAACAGGCCGGGGCCGGCGCCGGCGCTGCTGACGGTGATGCCGCCGGCGGTGGCGGTGACGGCGGTGACGGCGCCGGGCGCGGCGGTGACGACGGCGTGGTGGACGCCGAGTTTGAGGAGGTCAAGGACGATGGCGGCAAACCCGGCGACGCCGGCGGCAAGTCCGGCTAACTCTGCGCCATGGCCATTCACGAGGCAAAACTCAGCATCACCCTTGATGTCAGCCACCGCGAGGATGAGGCGGAGGAGCGGCAGGAGGCCGAGCGTTTTAAGGACCAGATGCTGCGCCATTTGGAGCACAGCAACCTGTTCCTGCACCCGCACTACCACGCGCGCTACCAGTACAACCAGAACGGCTACACCACTTTCGTCTACGAATTTGACGTGCTGGAGATGGGCAACCGCAAGAGCAGAAAGCCCGGCCAGAATTCCCATGTCAAGTTAATCAGCAACGGCAACCGGGGCAAGAGCGGCAAAGACGACAAAGACCAGAGCAAGTAACCGGGGGTGGGTGATGGCCAAGCGCGATTATTACCAGGTGTTGGGCGTTGCCCGCAACGCGCAGGACGCCGAAATTAAAAAAGCCTACCGGCGGCTGGCGATGAAGTTGCATCCCGACCGCAACCCCGGCGACGCCGACGCCGAGGCGCGCTTCAAGGAGGCCAAGGAGGCCTACGAGGTGCTGGCCAACGCCGAGAAGCGCGCGGCTTACGACGAGTTCGGCCACCAGGGCGTGCAGTTCGGCGCCGCCGGCCGCGGTGCCGCCGGTGCTGATTTTGGCGACATTTTCGGCGATTTTGGGGATGTTTTCGGCGATATTTTCGGTGGCGGCCGCGGTAGACGCCGGCCGCAACGCGGCGCCAACATGGCTTTCAGTCTGGAACTGGACTTGGAGGAGGCGGTGCACGGTGTGGAGAAGCAAATCCGCGTCCCCGCCACCCGCGAGTGCGGCGAGTGCAGCGGCAGCGGCGCGCGGCGCGGCACCTCCAGGGCCGCTTGCGAAGCCTGCGGCGGCCAGGGCCAGGTGCGCATGCAGCAGGGCTTTTTTTCCATCCACCAGACCTGTCCGCAGTGCCGCGGCGCCGGCAGCGTCATCCGCGACCCGTGCCCGGCCTGCCGCGGCCGCGGCCGGGTGAACCACACCCGCACCCTGTCGGTGCGCGTGCCGGCCGGGGTGGACGACGGCGACCGCATCCGCCTGTCCGGCGAGGGTGAGGCCGGGCCGCGCGGCGCTTCGCCGGGCGATTTGTATGTGCAGGTTAAAATTCGCCCGCACGAAATTTTCACCCGCGAGGGCGACGATTTGTACTGCCGCATGCCCCTTGGTTTTGCCACCGCCGCGCTCGGCGGCGAGGTGCAGGTGCCGACCTTGGACGGCCTGGCAAAACTGAAAATCCCGGCGGAAACGCAAACCGACAAGGTTTTCCGCCTGCGCGAGAAAGGCGTGCGCAATGTCCGCACCCGCCGCCACGGCGATTTGTTCTGCCGCCTGCAGGTGGAGACGCCGGTGAACCTCGGCAAAAAACAAAAAGAGTTGCTGCGCGAGTTGGACCAGTCCCTGGCCCGCGGCGGCAACCGCCACAGCCCCAGACTGCATTCATGGATGCACAAACTGAAAAGTTTCTTTGACGACCTGGTGACTTGAGCGGCGCCGCCGACATGGAGCACCTGCTCGGCCGCCACGGCCCCTTTGCCAGGCTGCCCGGCTTTTCGCCGCGCCCGGCGCAGCAGGATATGGCGGCGCAGGTCGCCGATGCCATTGAGGGGCGCGGCCTGCTGGTCGCCGAATCACCCACCGGCACCGGCAAAACCTACGCCTACCTCGCCGCCGCGCTCAACTCGGGGCGCAAGGTCATCGTGTCCACCGGCACGCGCAACCTGCAGGACCAGATTTACCGCGACGACCTGCCGGCGGTGCTGAAGGCGCTTAGCCCGCGGCGGCCGCCGAAGACCGCGCTGCTTAAAGGCCGCGCCAATTATTTGTGCCTCCACCGCTTGCGCGCGCGCGCCGGGGAGCAGGGCGATTTTTCGGGCGACGCCGAGGGCAAAAGTTCACTGGCAAAAATCCGCGCCTGGGCCGCGCACACCGCCGGCGGCGATTTGGAAACCCTGCCCGACGTTGACCTGTCCGGCAACGCGGCCTTGTTTCGCGCCGTCACCTCCACCGCCGACAACTGTCTCGGCAACAAGTGCGATGACCACGAAAAATGTTTTGTCCGGCGCGCCCGCGCCGCGGCCCATGAGGCCGATTTAATTGTCATTAACCACCACCTGTTTTTTTCCGACTTGGTTTTGAAAAAAGACGGCTTTGGCAACCTGCTGCCGGATGCGGACGCGGTTATTTTTGACGAGGCCCACCAGTTGCCGCAAACCGCGCTGGATTTTCTCGGCGTTCGCTTCAGCAGCGGGCAGGTTTTTGAACTGGCCCGCGATGTGGACGCCGCCGCCCTCGGCGGCCGCAACAGCGCCCGCCTCATCGCCGGCGCGCGCGCGCTGCGCAATGCATCGGACGGCGTAAAGGGACTCGCCGCCAAAACCGCCGGCCGGTTGGTCGCCGACTTGCAAAAAGAAAAATCCTTCGCCCGCCGCGAATCTCATCTGCGCCGCGCGCTGGAAAATTTATGCGCCGCCCTTGAGGCCGGCGGCGGTGACGGCGGCGTGCCGGAGGAGCGCTTGCAACTGGCCCGCCGCGCCTCCGACATGCTCGGCCGGCTGGAGCAAATTTGCGACGCCGAGTCCGAGGACGAGGTGCGCTGGTTTGCGCTTGGCGAAAAAAGTTACGTGCTGCACTGCACGCCGCTGTCGGCGGCGCCGGTTTTGTCCGGTTATTTCAGCGGCCAGGAGCGCGCCTTTGTTTTCACCTCGGCCACGCTTGCCGCCGGCAAAAGTTTCGCCCACTTCACCGAGTCCCTGGGCCTGGCCGGCGCGCGCGCGGTGCAGTGGCCG
>RKSH01000206.1 GCA_007570945.1 Gammaproteobacteria bacterium
CCGAAGTTTCAGGAGTTGTGGAAGCGGATTAAACACCGCACCACTTACCGCGTGGAATACGACACCGCCGATTTGATTGCCAAAGCGGCGCGCGCGGTGGAAAAGATGAACCGCATTACCAAGCCGGCGTTTCATATCGAAAAAGCGGCGGTGGAAATGGACAGGGAAACCGGCGTCACTGCGGCGCAGAAAGCGAGCAGATTCGCGCGCGCCGAAGGCGGCGTTGACTTCGTGCCCGACATTCTCACCCACTTGCAAAACCATGAACGCGCGCAACTCACGCGCGACACGGTTTACAAAATCCTGCAACGCTCCGGCCGCCTGGGCGATGCGCTGAACAACCCGCAACTGTTTGTGGACGAGGTGACCAAATCCATCGAAAGCGTGCTCGTGGATTTAATGGAAGACGGAATCAAATACGAAAAAATCGGCGACCGGGAATACGAGTTGCGCCTGTTTGCGGGCTATGAATTTCATGTGGACAAAAACACCTTCCATGTCGGCAAGCCCGGTAAAACCGTCAACGAAGGTTACCTGCCGCTGGACTCCGATGTGGAACACCAATTCGCCCGCGACTGCGAAAGCCGCGATGACATCGAATTCTATTTCAAACTCCCGCCATGGTTCAAAATCAAAACCCCCATCGGCAATTACAACCCGGATTGGGCGTTGATTAAAAGGAATGAAACGGCGGTTTATTTTGTCGCCGAAACCAAATCCAAAGGGCAAGAATTGCGGCCGAGCGAAAAGCATAAAATCCGCTTCGGCGCGGCGCACTACCAACAGTTGGGCATGAACTTCCGGCAAGTGTCCAAAGTCGCGGACGCAGGGGATGGAAGGCCTGGCTGGACAGCGGGTGGCGTTCCAGAAAGCGCACTTGCATTGGCAACGGCCGCGGCCGGGCGCGGAAGATGCTGAGCAGGGGCTTGCCGTTGTTTTGCGCGGTGTCGATTGCGGCCAGGTCGTGGTAGCGTCGGGTGTGGTTTTCGTTGATGAGTTTCGGCGTCTTGTTTTTAATCTCCATGACATCGCCGAAAGGCCGGAACGCGGCGGCGCTCAGCGGCCGCGGTTTAAGGCGCAGGATTTTTTTCACCGCACGACGCCGAACAGGCGCAGGCGGCTGACGCCGCCGTCGGGGTGGATGCTGAGGCGCACGTGGCTGACCACGCCGGCGTCGTGGATTTCCTTTTCAAACACATGCTCGGCGTCGGCGCCAAGTTTGCTTTGCGGCAGAAGCAGAGGCCACTGCTCACTGACTTCTGCAATGTTGTTTTCGTCGCCGTCAAACTTCGCCGCCTGAATGGCCGCGCGGTCCGGGTAGTTGCCCTTGAAGTGCGCGGTGTCGATGAGGATGCGGCGGATAATTCCGGGGTGGCCGAGGGCCAGCACCACCCAGTCGTGGCCGGGGCCCCGGCGCCGCCGTGTTTCCCAGCCGTCGCCCATGTTGACGCCGCGGCCGGGGGCGGTGAGGTTGTGCATGGTGCCGAAGTGCTGGTCGTTGCAGCACACCGCGCGTCCGCCGTTTTCCACCGCCGCCAGGTCCACCAACGTATCCGCCGCGACTTTGCCCCAGTCGATTTCCGGGCGGCCGAACACGCGCAACCGCGCCACGCCGCCGTCGGGAAAAATGTTAAGCCGCAGGTGGGTGACGGCGCGCTGGTGGTTGACTTCGTGATAGTGGTGGGCGTCGGGGCCGGTGTCGACGGGGGCGATTAAATTTTCCCAGTCGCCGTCGCCGGGCCGGCCGCCGTCAACATGCGCGCCGTCCACCGAGGCCTGCAGCGGCTGGTTGCCGTTGAAATGCGAGGTGTCGATGTCCACGCCTTTGATGCGCGCCGGGAAGCCGAGTTTGAGCACGCAGTGGTCATGTCCCGGGCCGCGCTTGCGCCGCGACTCCCAGCCGTCCATCCATTTGCCGTGGTCGTCGAACTTGTCCGGGATGAACACCGCATCCGCCGGCCGGATTAACCGTTCCACCGCGGCGAAAAAATCGTCGGTGACAAAAACCGCGCGCGCGCCGAGCCGCGGCAGGGCGATGTTGGGAAAGCGGCGGGCAAAGTCGGGAATCGGCACGCCGCGATTATAACCGCTCACGCCGGCCCTTGCGCCATCCGCAGCGCGGCGATTTTGTGCGCCTCCATCAGCGCGGTTTTTTCCTCCGCCGCCTGCGCGTTGCCCAGGCGCTTGGTGAAGGTTTGGAGAATTTCCCCGGCGCTTTTGCCGCGCACCGCGATGATGAAGGGAAAGTTGAATTTTTTCCGGTATGCGCGGTTAAGGTCGCGGAATTTTTTCTGCTGCGCCGGCGTGCAGTGGTCAAGGCCGGCGGCGGCGTGTTCTTTTTTCGACTCGGCGCTGAGGGTGACGGCGGCGGTGAGTTCCGGATAGGCGCGCAGCAAATCGCGCCGCGCCGCCGCCGGCGCCTCGTCCACGGCGCGGCGCAGGGCGGCGGTGATGTGCTCGGCGCGGGCGCGGTTTGGGTCCGCCGTTTCCCACGCGCGCGCGGCGACCCACGGCGAGTTCTCGTAAACCCCGCCGTAGGCGGCGACAAATGCATCGCGGGTCACCAGCGGCGCCGGGTCAACCGTCATTTCTGTACTCCACGTCACCGTTCTCAGACCTCACGTCACCATCTTCCAGCAGCGACTCGGTGGGTTCGGCGCGCGGGTCCACCTCGCTGGACACCGGCGCCGCCGCCACCTCGGGCAGCGGCACGAACGGCTGCTTCTCCTCCTCCGGCGGCGGCGTCCGCACCTGCATGCGCCGCCATGTGTACAACACCAGCGCGCACGACATGGCCATGGCCAGGCCGAACAGCGCGCCGTCGCCCACCACCGCCATCAGCCGCGCGGTCACCGCCGGGCCGAGGGCGGCGCCGACGCTGTAGGTGAGCACCAAGCCGCCGGCCGCCTGCACCATGTCCTCGGGCTCAATGTGGTCGTTGGCCAGGGAAACGCACAGCGGGTAGACGGTGGACGAAAAACCGCCGTACAGCACCGCGGCCAGGAACAGCAGGGGCAGGGCGCCGCCGAGGTTGAAAAAAGCCAGCGGAATGCTGACCACGATGGTGAGGGCGGCGACGCCGAAAATCACCTGGCGGCGGTCGCGGCGGTCGGACAGGTAGCCCACCGGGAACTGCAGCAACAGGCCGCTGACGGCGATGATGGTCATGAAAATGGCGATGTCGCCCAGCGGCAGGCCGATGCCGCGCGCGTATACCGGCCCCATGCCGTAGACGCCGCTGACCAGCATGCCGCTGACGAAGCAGCCGGCCACCGCCACCGGCGAAATTTTGTACAGTTTGCGCAGGCCGAAAAACCTGGCCTCGCACGGGTCGGGGTGCGAGGCGCGGGTGACGCTCACCGGGATGAGCGCCACCGAGCACAGGATGGCGGCGAGGACAAACAACTGGTGGCCGGCCGGGTCGCCGAAGTTGAGCAGCAACTGGCCGCCGCCGTAGAACATGTAACTGGTCATCATGTACATGGACAGCAGGACGCCGCGGGTGCGCACGTTGGCCTTGGCGTTGAGCCAACTCTCGGTAATCACCAGCAGCCCGGCGACGCTGACGCCCATGAGCGCGCGCAGGAACAGCCACAGGTAGAGGTCGCGGTACAGGGTGAACACCATGATGCACACCGCATACACCGCCGAGAAAGCGGCGAAGGCGCGGATGTGGCCGACGCGGTTGACCAGCGCCGGGCAGCGGAAGGTGCCCACGGCGAGGCCGGCGTAGTAGCACGACATCAGGTAGCCGATGGAGTCGGTGGAGAAGCCGGCCAGGTCGGCGTGCAGGGCGATGAACGTGTTGAACATGCCGGTGCCGGCCATGAGCAGCGCGAAAGAGCTCAGCAGCGAGGCCATGGAGCCGAGCAGTTCTCTCAGGTGGAGCATGATGGCGGGCCCCGGACGGTGGTGGGGGATGGAAAAACGGTGGTTGCGGGTGCGGAAGTGGCGCCGCCGCTCAGGCCAGCGCCGCCGCCGCCTCTGGCAGTGCCTGTTCCAGTTTGTCGAACAGCGCGTTGATTTGCGCCTCGCTGATGACCAGCGGCGGGCAGATGCCGATGCAGTCGCCGGGCAGCGGGCGGATGATGAGGCCGTGGGCCAGCGCGCGCTCGGTGACCGTCAGCGCCGCCTTGCGCGCCGGGTCAAACTGTTGTTTCGATTCTTTGTCGGCGACAATCTCAAGCCCGCCGATTAACCCGACGCCGCGCGCCTCGCCCACCAGCGCATGCCCGGCCAGCGCCGCCAGCCGCCGTTGAAACAGCGGCGCAACCTTGCGCACCTGGCTGATGATGTCGCGCTCGCGGTAAATCTCCAGCGTCTCCAGCGCCACCGCGGCCGGCACCGGGTGGCCGCCGTAGGTGTTGCCGGTGCCGAAAGCGCCGTGCTTTTTGCTCTGCAGGGCGAGGGTTTCGTAGAGCGGCCGGGAAACCATCACCGCCCCGATGGGCAGGTAGCCGGAGGACAACTGCTTGGCGCAGGTCACAAGGTCCGGGGTGATGTTGTAGGTGTCGCTGCCCCACCAGTTGCCGGTGCGGCCGAAACCGCAAATCACCTCGTCCGCCACCATTAGCACGTCGTGGCGCCGCAGCACCTCCTGCACGCGCGCAAAGTACGTCGCCGGCGGCACAATTAAACCGCCGGCGCCCATCACCGGCTCGGCGATGAACGCGGCCACCGTGTCGGCGCCCTCGCGGGTGATTAAGTCGTCCAGATTCTGCGCCAGCCGCGCGGCGAACTGCTCCTCGCTCTCGCCGTCCAGGCCGTTGCGGTAGTGGCACGGCGTGTCGGTGTGCAGCATGCGCGGCAGCGGCAGGTCAAAATCGTTTTGCATCAGCGGAATGGCGGTCAAACTGCCGGCGGCGACGGTGACGCCGTGGTAGCCGCGCTTGCGCGAGATGATTTTTTTCTTTTGCGCGCGGCCCAGGCCGTTGTTGTAATACCAGATGATTTTAATCGCCGTGTCCACCGCCTCGGAGCCCGAGTTGACGAAGTACGCCTTGGCCATGGGCGCCGGCGCAACCTCAATCAGCCGCGCCGCCAGTTGCGTCGCCGGGGCCGAGGTGCGGTGGGCGAAGTTGTGCGCGAAAGGCAGCGTGTCCAGTTGCCGTTGCGCGGCGCGCCGCAACCGTTCCTCGCTGAAGCCCAGGGAAACGCACCACAGCCCGGCCAGCCCCTCAATGTACTTGTTGCCCGCATCGTCCCACACATAAATCCCCTCGCCGCGCGCAATGACCATCGGCCCGCGCTCCTCGTGCAGCGCAAGGTTGGTGTAAGGGTGAAGGTTAAAGGCGATGTCCTGGCGCACCAGGTCGGCGGCGGCGTGTGTCATGGCGTGGCTCCAGAGTTGTGGAAAAGCGGATTGTCATGGCAGGCGGGGGAGTTTTGCAAGCGTTTTTTTGCCCCCGGCGGATGCGCCAAGCCGCCCTTTGCGCCGTTGCTGGCCGGCGCGGTTACATCGGCGGCGGGGAAAGGGCGGATGACATTCCTCCGGCAGAACGACGGCGCGGCGGCCGTTACCGTTCCAAAACCTCAATCACCCGATGATGATGGTCAACCCCGCTGAACCGGCAAAGTTCCTGCAGGCATGTCGGACTTGTGATGTTAATTTCCACCAGTTGCCCGCCGATGATGTCGATGCCGCAGAAGGTGATGCCGTGTTTGCGCAGGTCGTCGGTGAGGGCGGCGCAGATTTCCTTGTCGCGGTTGTCCAGAGTGGCCGGGTGGGCGGCGCCGCCGGCGTCCAGGTTGTTTAACTCGCGGCCCTCGGCATGCACGCGCAACACGGCGCCCAGGGGTTCGCCGTTCAAGAGCAGAATTCGTTTGTCACCGGCGCGCGCCTCGGGCAGGTATTTTTGCGCCACCACCCAGCGGCTGCCGCCGGCGGTTGCGGCGTTAATTAAATCATCATC
>RKSH01000229.1 GCA_007570945.1 Gammaproteobacteria bacterium
CGCCGCTGCTGTCCTTGATTCCGGCAATGACCTCGCCGAAATTTTCCGCAAGAAAACGAATCAACGGCATGGTAATCGGCACCGCCGACAAGCGCGGGAAGTGGTAGAGAAAAATTCGCGCGCCGCTGTCAAGCGCGTCAATTAATTTTTCGTAACCGGCGAAAATCCCGCGGTCGGAAACTTTTTTGTAATAAAACGGCGGCAGCACCAAAAGTTTGCGGCAGCCCAGGGTGAGGGCGTGGCGCGACAGGGCGATGGTGTCGCTCAGGGCGCAGCAACCGGTGCCCACCATGATTTTTTCGGACGGGGCGCCGGCCGCCAGCACCGCCTCCAAAACTTTGCTGCGCTCGTCCACGGAAAAACTGCTGGCCTCGCCGGTGGTGCCGAACAACACCACCCCGTGGCAGCCCGCATCCAGTAGGCGCTTAACGTGCGCGGCGCAGGCGGCGTGGTCCGGCGCCAAGTCCGCATGAAGAGGCGTCAGCGCGGGCGCCCAGATGCCGTTCACTACATTCATCTTTTCTCACCAGGATTTCTTAAAACAAACCGTCAATCTTGCCGCGACGGTTGATGCGGATGCTGTTCGCCGCCGGCCTCCGCGGCAGACCCGGCATGGTCATAATCTCGCCGCAGATGGCGACCACAAAACCGGCGCCGGCCGACAGCCGCAACTCGCGCACCGGCACGACAAAATCGTCGGGAGCGCCGAGCAGGTTGGGGTCGGTGGAAAAACTGTACTGCGTCTTGGCCATGCACACCGGCAGCGCGCCGAAGCCATCGTCCTGAAACTGCTGAAACTGCGCGCGCACTTTTTTGTCGGCGATGATTTCCCCGGCGCCGTAAATTTTGCGCGCGATGGTCTGGGTTTTGTCCCACAGCGAATCCTCGTCCTTATACAGGGTGCGAAACTGCGCACTGCCGGAGTCGGCGAGTTCGGCGACTTTGCGCGCGAGTTCCTCGGCGCCGGCACCGCCGTCGGCCCAGTGGGTGCACGCAAAAGCCTCCACGCCGAACTGTGCACAGTATTCCCGCACCAGTTTCACCTCGGCCGCGCTGTCGCCGGCGAAGCGGTTTACCGCCACCACCACCGGCACGCCATAGTAGCCGAGGTTGCGAATGTGGCGGCCGAGGTTGGCCAGTCCTTTCTCCAGCGCCGGCAGGTTTTCATGGCCGAGGTCGGCGCGCGCCACCGAACCGTGCATTTTAAGCGCGCGGCAGGTGGCGACAATCACCGCCGCCGCCGGCTGCAGGCCGGCGCTGCGGCATTTGATGTCAAAAAATTTCTCGGCGCCCAGATCGGCGCCGAAGCCGGCTTCGGTGACCACATAGTCGGCCAGGCCGAGGGCGGCGCGGGTGGCCACCACCGAGTTGCAGCCGTGGGCAATGTTGGCGAACGGGCCACCGTGGATGAACGCCGGGTTGTTCTCCAGGGTCTGCACCAGGTTCGGCATGATGGCGTCCTTGAGCAGCACGGTCATGGCGCCGGCGGCCTCCAGTTGCCCGGCGGTCACCGCCTTGCGCTCGCGGGTGTAGCCGACAATCACGTTGCCGAGCCGCTCCTGCAAATCGCCGAGTCCGCCGGCCAGGCAGAAAATCGCCATCACCTCGGAGGCGACGGTGATGTCGTAACCGGTTTGCCTCGGGAAGCCGTTGGCCACACCGCCCAGGGCGATGGAGATGTCGCGCAGCGGACGGTCGTTCATGTCCACCACGCGCCGCCAGGTGACGCGCCGTGAATCCAGGCCGGCGCTGTTGCCCCAGTAGATGTGGTTGTCGATTAGCGCGGCCAGCAGGTTGTGCGCCGCGCCGATGGCGTGGAAGTCGCCGGTGAAATGCAGGTTGATGTCCTCCATGGGCACCACCTGGGCATAACCGCCGCCGGCGGCGCCGCCTTTCATGCCGAAGCACGGGCCCAGACTCGGCTCGCGCAGGCAAATCACCGTGTTCCTGCCGATGCGGTTGAGCGCATCGCCGAGCCCGACGGTGGTGGTGGTCTTGCCCTCGCCGGCCGGCGTCGGCGACATGGCGGTCACGAGTACCAATTTGCCGGTTGCACCTTTGGTACTGACGGCGCCGAGGTCCACCTTGGCTTTGTCGCGTCCGTAGGCGACGAGCGCGCCTTCGGGAATGCCGAGTCGGGCGCCGACCTCGGTGATGGGTTTCATGGTCGCCGCGCGGGCGATCTCAATGTCGCTTTTGACTTCGGGCATTTATTCACTCCAGTCGTCGGGGTTGGTGGAAGCGGCCGGCCGGTTGCACCGGGTGAGAAAAATTCCCGAGCGCATTTTCGGGTCAAACCAGGTGGACTTCGGCGGCATCATTTTACCGGCGTCGGCCACCGCCATGATTTGCGGCAGCGAAACCGGGTGGCAGGCGATGCCGAGGCGCCAGTCGCGGCGGCAGCGCTCGGCGAGGCCGGCGGCGCCGCTGACGCCGGCCACGTAACCGAGGCGCGGGTCGGCGCGCGGGCTGGTGATGCCGAGCACCGGCGCCAGTAGTTTTTGCTCCAGCACGCGCACATCCAACTGCTCCACCGGATCCGGCGGCGGCGGCGCTTTGAGGCTGAGCGCGTGCCAGCGGCCGTCCACAAAAAGCGCGAAGCGGCCGCGCTTTTTGGGCAGGGGGTCGGCCGGGTCGGCGGCGCTGAGGGTGAAGTTCTCGCCGACTTTGGTCAAAAATTTCTCGGCGCTGAGACCGTGCAAGTCGCGCACGCAACGGTGGTAGGAAAGGACGCGCAACTGGTTTTGCGGAAAGAACGCGACCAGCAGCCAGTTGTGACTGGCGCCGCCCCCACCCTCACCCTCGTCGGCGGCGCGGCGTTGTTCGGCGTAGCGCAAGCCGGCGGCGCAGCGGTGGTGGCCGTCGGTCAGGTAGGCGGTGCGCACCGCGCCGAGCAAACCTTGCAAGTGGTGAACATCACCGCCGTCAACTTTCCAGATGCTCTGGCGGACGCCGTCACCGATGTCAAAATCCAGCATCGGCTTGCCTTCGCTGAGCCGGCCAACGCAACGGTCGATGGCGTCATTGCCGGCGTAGGCCAGGCACACCGGGCTGGACACCGCGCCCACGGCTTCCAGGTAGCGCGCCAACTGCCGTTCTTTTTCGCGGGTGGTGTCTTCGTGCAACTTAATCGCGCCGGCGGCGTATTCGCCAATGGCCACCTGCGCCACCACGCCGGTTTGCGCGTGGTCGCCGGCGCGCAGGCGGTAGATAAAAAAACACCGCCCGCCGATGGCGTGGAATGCTTTTTTCCCCAGCAGTCTAACCAGTTGCGCGCGGTTGCCGGCCAGCAGTTGCGCAAGCGGCGGCGCCCGGCCGGCCGGAAACTCCTCCGGCGAGCGCATCGCGTTCACATAATTCAGCGGATGACTTTCGGCAAAGCGCGCGCGCTCCTCGGGCAACATCGCGTCATAGGCCGGCGTCACCACCTCCGCCGCCAGCGCGGGGGACACAATGCAACCGTCAAAGGGCCGGACTTTCATTGGCGGACGGCCGGCGCTGTTCAGCCGCCGTTGCGGCCTTGAAAATCATCCATGAACTGTGCGAGCGCGTCCACGCCGGCTTCCGGCATGGCGTTGTAAATGCTGGCGCGGCAGCCGCCGACGCTGCGGTGGCCCTTGAGGTTGACCAGGCCGGCGGCTTCGGCCTCGGCGAGAAAAAGTTTTTCCCGCCCCTGGTCGGGCAGGCGGAAAATCACGTTCATGTGCGAGCGGCAGACGGGGTCCACCGGGTTGCTGTAATAGCCGCCGCTTGCGTCGATGGCCCGGTAAAGTTTTGCCGACTTGCGCGCCGCCATTTTTTCCATCGCCGGCACGCCGCCGTTGCTTTTAATCCACTGCAGAACCTTGCCCACCATGTAAATGCTGAACACCGGCGGCGTGTTGAACATGGAATCACTTTTCGCGTGAATATCGTAGCGCAGGTAGCGCGCGATGTTTTGCGGCGCGTTGTCCACCGCCGACTTGCGCGCAAACACCAGCGCGGTGCCCGACGGCCCGAGGTTTTTCTGCACGCCGCCGTACACCAGGTCAAACTTCTCCCACGCAACCGGCCGCGACATGTAATCCGACGACATGTCGCCCACCAGCGGCACCGCCGCCTGCGGCCAGCGCGCAAAGCGGACGCCGCCGATGGTTTCATTGGAGGTGAGGTGCAGGTAGCGGGTGCCGTCGCGCAGTTGCAACTCTTCATCCTTCGGCATGCGGGTGAAGTTGCACCCGGCGCCGTCCCACACGGTGTAGATGTCACCGTGGTGCGCGCCGTCTTGAATGGCGCCGGCGGCCCACACGCCAGAGTTGACATATGCGCCGCGGCCGCCGCCGGCGAGCAGGTTCATGGGCGCCATGGCGAACTGCAGACTCGCCCCGCCCTGAATGAACAGCACGTGAAAATCCTCCGGCACGGCGAACAGTTCACCGGCCAGCGCCGTTGCCCGCCGGTGAACCTCGCCATACAAATCGCCGCGGTGGCTCATCTCCACCAGCGACATGCCGGCGCCGCGGTAATCGACAAACTCCTCCTGCGCCTCCTGCAAAACCTCCAGCGGCAGGGTGCACGGGCCGGCGCAAAAATTATGAACTCGGTTGGCCATGGGATTATCCTCGGGTGGGGTTGGGGTTGGGGAATTCTACTCCCGCGCTTCCGCGGCCGCTTTCAGCGGCGCGTTGACGCAGTGCAGAACCTTGCCGTCGTCGGCGAAAGCGGCGATGATTTCCAACACGCCCTCGGCGACCGCGTCCTGCGCCTGGTCGGTGGAGGCACCGATGTGGTGGGTGCCGTAAACATTCGGGTGCCGCGCCAGCGCCGAGGTGAACTCGCCCTCACCGGCGCCGGGCTCACCGGCGTAAACATCCAGCCCGGCGCGGATGCCTTTCTCGTCCATGGCGCGAATCAGCGCGGCCTCGTCCACCACATCACCGCGCGAAGTGTTAATCAAAATCGCGCCGGGCTTCATCCGCGCAAGAAGTTTTGCATCCACCAGTTTCCGCGTTTGCGGCGACTGCGGCACATGAAACGTGAGAATATCGCCGGCCGCCGCCAGTTGCTCCATGTCTTCCGCATAACTGACGCCAAGGGCGCGCAAAAAATCCTGCGCCTCGGCCGGGCGCCGGGGCTTGTAAACCGCGCTGATGTTCATGCCGAAAGCGCGCGCGCGCTCGGCGACGGCAAGGCCGATGGCGCCGAGGCCGACAATGCCGATGGTTTTGCCGTAAACGCCGGCGGCGGCGGAATACTTTTTCTTGTTCCATTTGCCGGCGCGCAGGTCGCGCACATTGTCCGCGATGCGGCGGTCCACGGCGAGAATTAAACCCAGCGTCAACTCCGCCACCGCCAGCGCGTTCCTGCCCGGCACATTGCACACATACACGCCGGCCGCGGCGGCGGCGTCCTTGTCAATGGTGTTGGTGCCGGCGCCGGCGCG
>RKSH01000086.1 GCA_007570945.1 Gammaproteobacteria bacterium
AACACCACGCGCCCGCACTTCGCGCTACAATACCAAACACCATGCGACACCATCGCCAAACAAATGCCGAAAAAGTCCAGAATTGGGTGGCAACATACAGGCACTAGCCGTACATTCAGTGCATGCTATGCCATTAGCACTGCTAATTCTTTTTATTTCTGTTACGCTCGACCACCACTTAGTGGTGTTGGACGCACGGCCTCGGAGGCGGCAAGTGCTGCGCGTAGCAATTGCAGGAATCGCTTACCGAAAGTGAGGGCGTGCGACGACATTGAGAGAGTCGTGTGCGCGCCGGATGGACAGTATGGCGCGGTCATGTACGGTTGTGTGCAGGAATAACCACCCACGTCGTTCAGTTCACCAAAAACTCAACGCCTCGCCATCCGGCTCGGTTTCGCCGCGCGAGTTGACATAGTAGCATTTCACATACCCATGCGAGCCCGCCGGCGCGCGTATTGGTTGCTCGGCGAAACCTTGACCGCCGCCAACATCATCGGCATCGCCGTCATCATCGTGGCGGTGTGCGTGTTCACCGCCAGGGATGCAAAAGCGCGGGCGGCGGCCGGTTAGCCATCACCGACCTTCACCAACAACGCCTCGCGCGCGCGGCCGGCGGGGAGGGCGGCGATGGCGGTGGCGGTGTGGGCCTCGGCGACGGTGAACGGGCCCACCGCGGTGCGGCGCAGGGCGCTGAGGGCGGCGCCGCAGCCCAGAACCTCGCCCAGGTCGGCGGCGAAACTGCGCACATAAAAACCGGAGGTGACGGTGAGTTCCACCCGCACCATGGCGCCGTCCACGCCCAGCAAATCAAGGCGCCGCACCGTCACCCGGCGCGGCTCGCGCGGCACGCTGATTCCCCGCCGCGCCAGTTTGTACAGCGGCTGCCCGCCGCGCTTGATGGCCGAGAACATGGGCGGCACCTGCAAAATCTCACCGCGAAACCGGCCAGGCGGCGGACGTCCTGCAGCGCGCGGTTGGAGGTGATGCCGGCCGGTTTGTCCAGCAGCAGCAGGCCGGTGGCCACGGCTTAGCCGACCGCGTCTTCAATCAGCCGCGCCAGGCGCGCGCCGCGTTCCGGGGTGCGGTCCAAATGAAAGCGCAACTCCGGCGTCACCCGCAGGTTCAACCGGCGCGCCAACTCGCGGCGGAGAAATTTGTCGGCGCCGCGCAATGCGTCGACCACGCCCTCGCCAACGCCGCCGCCGTCACCCTCACCGCCGCCGCGCACATACACCGTGGCCACGCGCAGGTCGCGGCTGAGTTTAACCGCGGTGACGGTGGCCAGGGTGACGCGCGGGTCGCTCAACTCGGATGCAATCAGGCGCGCCATCTCGCGGTGCACCAGCGCGGCGACCCGGCGGACGCGCCCGCTCACAGCGTCTTCGGCACTTCCACCGAGTGGTAAATCTCCAACCGGTCGGCGGCGCGCAGGTCGTTGTAGTTTTTGATGGTGATGCCGCATTCCATGCCGTTTTTGACTTCGGCCACGTCCTCCTTGAAGCGCCGCAGCGATGCGACCCGGCCGCTGTAGACCACCGTGTTGTCGCGCAGCACGCGCACCTCGGCGTCGCGGCGCACGGTGCCGTCGCTGACATAGCAGCCGGCCACCGCCAGTCCGGAGATGCGGAACACCTCCCGCACATCGGCGCTGGCCAGGATGGTCTCCTCCACCACCGGTTTCAGCATGCCGCTCAGCAGGTCGCGAACCTCATCCAGCGCCTGGTAAATCACGCTGTGGTGGCGCACGTCCACGGCGTTGTTTTCCAGCGCGCGGGCGGCGGCCGCATCGGCGCGCACGTTGAAGGCCACCACCACCGCGCCGGCCGCGGCGGCCAGGTTGATGTCGGACTCATTGATGCCGCCCACCGCGCTGTGGATGATGTTGACCGCCACATCGGTGCTGTCGCCGGCCAGTTTGCCGCAGGCGTCACTCAGCGCCTCCACCGAGCCCTGCACATCGGCCTTAATTAAGAGGTTCAACGTGCCGCCCTCATCAGCGCCGATGGCGTCGCTGCCCATGCGCGCGTGGCTGCTTAGAATCGCCGCCTGCTGGCGGGCGTGGCGGGCGTCCTTGTGGCGGCCCTGGCGGAATACCGCCACCTCGCGCGCGCGCCGCTCGTCGCCCACCCGCACGAACGGCTCGCCCGCCGCCGGCACCCCGGACAAACCCTGCACCTCCACCGGCACCGAGGGCCCGGCTTCGGTGACGGCGCCGCCGAATTCATCGCGCATGGCGCGGGCGCGGCCGCTTTCCCGGCCGGCCAGCAGCACATCCCCGGCGCGCAGCAGGCCCTCGCGCACCAGCAGCGTGGCCACCGGCCCGCGCCCCCGGTCCAGCCGCGCCTCCACCACCACCCCGGCCGCCGGGCCGTCGGCGGCGGCGCGCAGGTCCAGCAACTCGGCCTGCAGCATCACCGCCTCCAACAGCGCATCCATGCCGGCGCCGGTTTTCGCCGACACCGGCACCAACAGCACGTCGCCGCCGAACTCCTCGGTCACCACATCAAAGCCGGCCAGTTCCTGCCGCACCGCGCCGGGGTCGGCGCCCTCCTTGTCCATTTTGTTCACCGCCACCACGATGGGCACCTCGGCGTTGCGGGCGTGGCGGATGGCCTCCACCGTTTGCGGCTTGACCCCGTCATCCGCGGCCACCACCAAAATGACCAGGTCGGTGGCGCTGGCGCCGCGCGCCCGCATGGCGCTGAACGCCTCGTGGCCCGGGGTGTCCAAAAATGTGATGTCGCCGCGCGCGGTGGCCACCCGGTAGGCGCCGATGTGCTGGGTGATGCCGCCGGCTTCCGCGGCGGCGACGCGGGTTTTGCGCAGGCGGTCCAAGAGCGAGGTTTTGCCGTGGTCCACATGCCCCATCACCGTCACCACCGGCGGCCGCGGGCGCAACTCGCGCTCGGCGTCGGCGCCGGTCAGGCCCTGCAGCAACGCCTCCGGGTCGCTGGCGCCGGCCAGGTCGGCGGTGTGGCCCATCTCCTCCACCATGATGGCGGCGGTTTCCTGGTCCAGCATCTGGTTGATGGTCGCCATGCTGCCCATTTCCATCAACTTGCGGATTAAATCCGCGGCCTTCACCGACATGGCCTCGGCCAGGTCGCCGACGCTGATGGTTTCGGGAACGACAACGCGCCGCACCACCGGCTCGGTGGGCGCGGCGAAAGCGCCGTGCTGCGAGGCCAGGGTGGCCTGCACCTTGCGCGGCTTGCGCGCCTGTTTTTTGCGCCGCCGCTGCCGGCGTTTGTCCTGCGACAGGCGCAACTCGCTGCGCCGCCGCTCCTTGGCCTTGCGCGCCAGCTTGCGGTCCTTGTCGCTGGGCGCGGGCTTGGCTTTGCCGTCGGCGGCGGCGGTGGTGGGCGCGGCGGAAGCGGTGCTTGCAGGGCCGGCGGCGGTGGTTGCATCCGCGGAGGCGGTGGTTTCGGCCGCGGAAGCGGTGGTTGCAGACTCGGGAACGGTGGCGCCAGTGCCGGGGGCGGCCGGGGCGGGGCCCGAGGCGGCGGTTGCGGCGGCCGGGCGGCGCGGGCGTTTTTTCAGCGCGCGTTTTTTGCGCACCACCACTTCAATGGTGTTGACCGCCCCGCCGCGCGCGGTTTCCTTGATGGTGCGGCTGGTGACCAAACTGCCGCCGCCGTCACCGCTGGGCAGTTCCACATCGCGCAGGTGCGCCATGAATTTCAACTTTTCGTCGCGGCTCAGGGTGTCGTCGGCGGTTTTGCCGGTGATGCCGATGCCGGCCAGTTGGGCGATGGCCTCGTCCACGCCGAGGCGGGCCAGGGCGGCGATTCTTTTGACCGTGTCGCCGCTCATGGCGTCTCCGCCGGCGGCGGGGGCGGCGTTGAGGGTGAGGGCCGGCGGGCGGCGGAGTCAATCAGCGCGCCGTCGGCGCCTTCCTCGGAATCGGCAAACCACGGCTCGCGCGCCAGCATGATGAACACGCGCGCGTCGGCCTCGGGAATCTCCGGGCACAACTCCAGCAGCTCGTCCACCGCAAGCTCGGCCAGCGCGGCCAGGTCGGTGACGCCGCCCGCGGCCAACATGCCGGCGATGCGCGGGGTCATGCCTTCCAGGTCCAGCAACTCCTGCGACGGCTTCGGCTTCTCCTTGTCGGCGGCGACCTGCTCCAAGAGGGCATCCTCGGCGCGGCTGCAGATGTTGTCCACCATGGCCTCGTCAAACTCGTCGATGGCCAGCAGGTCGGCGCGGTCGCCGAACACGATGTCGTCCGGCGTGGCGTAGCCTTTCTGCACCAGAATTTCGGCCACGTCCTCGTCAATGGTCAGTTGCCTGCGCAACCGCTCGCGCACCTCGGCGCTCTCGGTCTCGGCTTTTTTGCCGGCCTCCTCCTCGGTGAGGATGTTGATCTCCCAGCCGGTCAACTGCGAGGCCAGCCGCACGTTCTGCCCGCCGCTGCCGATGGCGCGCGACAGTTGCTCCTCCTCCACCACCACGTCCACCTCGTTGGTCTCTTCGTTGAGAATCAGCGAGCGCACCTCGGCCGGGGTCAGCGCGCGCTTGATGAACAGGGACGGGTCGTCGGACCAGTGCACAATGTCCACGCGCTCGCCGGCAATCTCGCCGGACACGCTCTGCACCCGCGAGCCCTGGATGCCGACACAGGCGCCCACCGGGTCCACCTTGGAGTCGTTGGAGTGCACCGCGATCTTGGAGCGGTGGCCGCCGGGGTCGCGCGCGGCGCCGCGAATTTCAATCAGGCCGTCGCCGGCCTCCGGCACCTCCAACTGGAACAATTTAATCAAAAACTCCGGGCACACCCGGTCCAGGGACAGCACCGGCCCGCGCGGCTGCGGCGCGACCTCGGTGAGGATGGCGCGCACCCGGTCGCCGGGGCGCAGGCCCTCGCGCGGGATCATCGCCGACTTGCGCAAAATGGCCTCGGCGCCCTCAATGTCCACGATGGCGTCGCCGCGGTCCAGCCGCTTGACCACGCCGGAAACCATGTCGCCGTCGCGCCCCCTAAACTTGCGCACCACATTGAAGCGCTCGGCCTCGCGGATTTTCTGCATGATGACCTGCTTGGCGGCCTGGGTGGCGATGCGGCCCACGTCCACCGGCGGAATGGCCTCCTCAATTACGTCGCCGATGGCGGCGTCCGGCTTGCGCTTGGCGGCATCGGCCAAGGCCAGCTGGCGTTCCGGGAATTCCACCGCGCCGTCGGCGACCACCTCCCACTGGTTGAAGGCCTGGTGGGTGCCGTTGCGGCGGTGGATGGCGACGCGCACGCCGAAGTCGCGCTTCTCGTCGATCTCGGCCTGGATTCTGTCCAGGGCGGCGGCATCAGTCGGCAAATCGGCGCGCGCCGGGCGGCCGACATCGCGGCCCTGGTGCTTGCGGATGGCGGTGGCCAGGGCGGCTTCCACCGCCTGAAAAATGATCTCCTTTTCCAGGTCCTTCTCGCGCGACACCACATCCACAATCATCAGAATTTCTCTAGGATCCATCAGGTCACCTCGCGGTTTGTTTGCGCCGCCGGCTGCCCGGCGCGGCGCGTGCATTGGCGGGCCATTCCACAACCAGGCGCGCCGTTTGTATGTCATCCAGCGGCAGACGGTAAACCTCACCGTCCACCTCCACCTCCGCCACCTCGCCCGCCGCCGCGGCCGGCGCCAGCAGGCGGCCGACAAAACGCCGCCGGCCGAGGTGGTAGCCGCCGGTGCGGATGCGCACCGTGCGGCCGGCGTGGCGGCGAAAGTGCTCCGGCGTCACCAGCGGGCGCTCCACCCCCGGCGACGACACCTCCAGGGTGTACGCCCGGCCGAGGACGGCGGCGGCCTCACTCTCCGCCTCGGCGCCGTCCAGCACCGCACTCAGCCGGCGACTCACCGCCTCGCAGTCATCGAGCACGATGCCGTGCTCGGCGTCGATGGTGACGCGCAGAATCCTGCCGCCGGCACCGCCGATGGCCTCCACCAGCAACAACTCGTAGCCCAGCCCGGCCACCGCCGGCTCCAGCACTCCGCGCAACTTGTCCGCCGCCGCCATCGCCCTCACCCTCACC
>RKSH01000059.1 GCA_007570945.1 Gammaproteobacteria bacterium
CACCTCGCCGTCCGGCCGGGTGATGACGATGCGCGCGGGGCCGGCTTCGTCACGGTGAAAGCCCAGCAGGAACACGCCGCCGGCCGAGACGCGCACCGGCCGCCCGTCCACCGTCACCGACGCGCCCGGCACGGTGCGCGCGGTGACCAAACCGCCTTGCACCGCCTCGCCGCGCAACTCCAGCGCCGCGGCCGGGGCGCTGGCCAACGCCGCCGCAAACGCCAACAGCGCCGTCACCCTCACCCTCACCGCCAAAAAAATGCTACATTCACCGTCCGCGCAATCATAGCAAACCGACGCCTGTGGAGTTCCTCAAAAAAGCGCACAAAACCCCGGCCACCGACACCGCCGCCACGCGCCGCACCGTCGACGCCATGTTGGCCGAGATGGCCGGCGGCGGTGCCGAGGCCGAGGCAAAAGCGCGCCACTACGCCCGCACGTTGGACAAATTTGACGGCGAAATCGTTATTGGCGAGGCGCAGAAAAAATCCGCCGCCGCCCAACTGCCCGCGCAACTGAAAGAAGACATCGCGCGCGCCCATGGACGCATCCGCCGCTTTGCCGGGGCGCAAATGCGGTCCCTCGGCGAATTTCAAACCGAATTGTCGCCCGGCCTCACCGCCGGCCAGCGGCTGATTCCGGTGTCCACCGCCGGCTGCTATGTACCCGGCGGCCGCTACGCCCACGTCGCCTCGGCGCTGATGAGCATCACCACCGCCCGGGTCGCCGGCGTCGACTGCGTGGTCGCATGCTCGCCGCCCAACCCGGCGCATGCGGAGCACGGCATGCACCCGGCCATTTTGCACGCCATGGTCACCGCCGGCGCCGACCGTATTTTGGCCATCGGCGGCGTGCAGGGCGTTGCGGCGCTCGCTTTTGGCTTGTTCACCGGCCGCCCGGCCGACATCATCGCCGGCCCCGGCAACCGCTTTGTCGCCGAGGCCAAGCGCGCTTTGTACGGCCGCGTCGGCATCGACCTGTTCGCCGGGCCCACCGAGATTTTGGTCATTGCCGACGCCACCGCCGACCCGGACATCGTCGCCGCCGACCTGGTGGGCCAGGCGGAGCACGGCGCCGACTCGCCGGCCTGGCTGGTCACCACCGACGCCGCCCTGGCCGCCGCCGTCACCAAGCGCATCGCCGCCGCCATCGCCCGCCTGCCGGAGCCCAACCGCACCGCCGCCGCCGATGCCTGGCGCGACTACGGCGAGGTGGCGCTGGCCGCCGACCGGGAACAGGCCGCCGCCGCCGCCGACCGCTACGCCGCCGAGCATGTGGAAGTGCACGCCGCCGACCATGACTTTTGGCTGCGGCGCCTGCAGAACTACGGCTCGCTGTTCTTGGGCGAGGAAACCACCGTCGCTTTCGGCGACAAGACCGCCGGTCCCAACCACATCCTGCCCACCCGCGGCGCGGCGCGCTACACCGGCGGCCTCAGCGTCGGCAAGTTTCTGAAGACCGTCACCTGGCAGCGCATGACCCGCGCCGCCAACCGCGACATCGCCGCCGCCGCCGCGCGCATCTCGCGGCTTGAGGGAATGGAAGGCCACGCCCTCACCTGCGACGCGCGCCTGCGCAAGTATTTTGACGGCGAGACTTTCAACACCGCCGCTTCGTGAACCGTGGACAGCGACTCACTGTTTCGCCTCGACGGCAAACACGCCGTGGTCACCGGCGGCGGCACCGGCATCGGCAACGCCATCGCCCATGCCCTGCACGCCGCCGGCGCGCGCATCACTGTGGCGGGCCGGCGTACCGATGTTTTGCGGCAGGCCGCGGAAAAGCTGGGCGATGCGACGGTGTTCACCTGGGACTTGTCCGCGATTGACGAAATCGACGCCGCCGCTTCGCGGCTTGCAACCACCGCCGGCGCGCCGGACATCGTGGTCAACGCCGCTTTCTGGCGCGCCCGGCAACCGGCGGCGGCGGTGACGCCGGCGGTGTGGCGCGCCACCGTGGACACCGGGCTGGCGGCGCCGTTTTTTGTCGCCCGCGCTTTCGCCCCGGCCATGTGCGAGCGCGGCTGGGGGCGCATCCTGAACATCGCCTCGCTGCAGTCGCGCCTGGCGTTCACCGGCGGCATCGTCTACGGCGCGGCCAAGGGCGGCGTCGCCCAACTGACCCGCGCCATGGCCGCCGAGTGGTCGCGCCACGGCGTGAACGCCAACGCCATCGCGCCGGGATTTTTCCCCACCGCCATGACCGCGCCGCTGTTTGACGACGCCGCCACGGCCGCCGCCCTCGGCGCGCGCACCGCCATCGGCCGCAACGGCGAATTGCGCGACCTTCACGGCGCCGCGGTTTTTTTGTGCGCGCCGGCCAGCGACTATATCACCGGCCAGATGCTGTTTGTGGACGGCGGCTTCACCGTCACCTGATGAAGGCGATTTTCTACACCGCCGGCCGCCGACTGGAGTTGCGCGACGCCGCCCCGCCCGCGGCAAAAGCCGGCGAGGCGGTGGTGGCGGTGGACGCGGTGGGCATCTGCGGCAGCGACATGCACGCCTGGCTCGGCCACGACCCGCGCCGGGTGCCGCCGCTGATTTTGGGCCACGAAATCGCCGGGCGCCTGGGCGGCGCCGGCGGCGCGCGGGTGGCGGTCAACCCGCTGGTCACTTGCGGCGCATGCGCGCACTGCAAAAACGGGCGCGGCAACTTGTGCGCAAAACGCGAACTTCTGGGCATGCGCCTGCCCGGCGGATTTGCCGAGCGCGTGGCGGTGGCCGAAAAAAATCTTCTGCCCATGCCGCCCGGGCTGTCCCCGGTGCAGGCGGCGTTGTGCGAGCCGCTGGCGGTTTGCGTGCATGCGCTGGCCCGCGCGGCGGCGGCCGGCGGTGAGGCCGCGGGCGGCGGCCGCGCGCTGGTGGTCGGCGGCGGCGGCATCGGTTTGCTGAGCGCGCTTTTGCTGCGCGGCGCCGGCGCCCAGGTTTGCATCGCCGAAACCAACCCGCTGCGGCGCGCGGTTTTGGCGAAGACGGACTGCGGCGCGGTGGTGGAAAGCGTCACCGAACAAAACCACTTCAGCCTGGTGGTGGACGCGGTGGGCAATGCCGCGACCCGCGCCAGCGCGGTGCGCGCGGCGGCCGGCGGCGGCGTGGTGGTGCACGTCGGCCTCGCCGACAACGACGGCGGGCTGGACACGCGCAAAATGACTTTGGAGGAAATCGCGTTCATCGGCGTCTACGCCTACACAGAAGTCGATTTCGCCGCCGCCCTCGGCAAACTCGCGGCCGGCGCGCTAGGCGCTTTGGAATGGGTGGAGGCGCGCCCGCTCGCCGATGCGCCGCAAACTTTCGCCGAAATCCACGCCGGAAAATGCGCCGCGCCCAAAGTGGTGCTGCTGCCCTGAGCGGCGCGCGTTTTAAATTGCAGCCATTGAACCAGAAGCCAGCGCCCACGCCGACCACCGCCATGACTGAACCGGCCGGGGCGCAACTGCAACTGACGCGCCTTGCAAGTCCGACGCCGCCGATGGGCGCACATGCGCATTCCCAGGGTCCGGAGTCCGCCGCCGAGGATTTGCATTTCGACATCGGCAACGCTGGCGCGCTCAAATTCATCGCCGCCGCCGGCATGCCGGAGGCGCCGCCGGCATGAAACGCTTCCACAAAAAAGTCGCGAAACTCCCCTTCCTCGCCCGCCAAATCATCGGCGTCCTGCTGGTCATCGGCGGCCTGTTTGGCTTCCTCCCGGTGCTGGGGTTCTGGATGATCCCCCTGGGGATTCTGGTCCTGTCCGTGGACTTCCGCTGGGCGCGGCGGGTTTATCTGCGGATGGTTGTGGTTTGGAGGAGGTGGAAAGGGAGAAAGCGGCGGGGGTGAGGTCGGCGGCCGGGCATTATCCGGGGTCGGAAACTAACAACTCGGGCTGGGCCTGTTGTTTATCGGTTGCCGATACGGTTGTGATTGCTTCACCGTCAAGCAGAAAGTCGCGAATATTTACCGGCTCAATGGTCGGCCACGGCTTTTCGTTTTTGATTTCTTCTCTCAATTCCATGAGCAATTTACCCGGGACATTCATCCCGACAAGCGTGTCGCTGCCATCAGGCTTCGCGCCCCAAAAATCATCCCTACGGGATTACGAGCCCCCGCTTTTTTCAGCAGATTGCTGAACTTGTCCCAATTTTGGACAAGTTTTACTTTCCGGCACCACCGCATGATGTCGACCCGCACCCGTTTCCAATCAAGTCGGGAATTATCCCGGTGTCTCTTGCTCTTCATTTTAGCCGCCATTACCCCTCCACCACCACCTCCCCCCTGACCGAATTCGCCAAAAAACAAAACCGATGCGCCCGCGCATGCAGGGCGCCCATGTCCTGCCGCGAGGGCGCATCACCCTTGAACTTAATTTGCGGCCGCAGGGTTATTTGGGTGATGGCCATTCTGCCGCGCTCGTCGGCTCCCAGGATTCCGGCCGCATTGTCCGCATAACTTTCCACAACCAGCCCGGCCTGTGCCGCGAAATGCAGGAAAAACAGCATGTGGCAACTGGCGATGGCGGCGACGAAAGCCTCTTCCGGGTCCACATTTTCGGCCGCTGAGTACGGCGGCGGCACATTGTGCGGCGATGACGACGCGGCCACCGTCACGCCGCCGTCAAACCGCCAGGTGTGCGCGCGGCTGTATTTGTTGTCGCTGAACTTTTCACCGCGCCCGCGCGTCCATGATATTTTCGCGCAGTGTTCGGATTTTTTGCCGTTCATTGTCACACTTCCACCATCTCAAAATCCTCTTTCCCCGCGTCGCAGTCCGGGCAGCGCCAGGTTTCCGGCACATCCTCCCAGCGGGTGCCGGGGGGGATGTCGTCCTCAGGCCAGCCCTTGGCTTCATCGTAGAGAAAGCCGCAAATCAGGCACATGTAAACCTTGAATTTTTTTTCTTCCGCCACGCGGTTTTATTTACCAAAAGCGCGCCGCGCTGTAAACCTCAGGCGCATGTAATCCACATGCCACACGCCATCGGCGTCGCACAGGTGTGGGGTGAGGGCGTGCCGGACTTCGGCGGTGAAGTCGCCGCGTTGGGCGGCGGGGAGGGCGGCCAGGAAAGGGATGGCGAAAGTGTTGAGCCATTGGGCCAGGTCGCCGGGCAGCGGCGTCGGCCTTGGCAACAGCGCGGTGCGTTGCACGGTGAAACCGTGTTTAACCAGCAGCGCAGCGTATTCTTTTTCGGCCGGGAAAAACCACGGGTTGAACTCATCGCCATTGAGGCCGCGCACCGCCAGGGCGTTGTTCAGCGCGGCCACCACGCGCGCCGCGTTGCCCTTGCCGCCGAACTCGCCGGCGAATCTGCCGCCGGGTTTCAGCGCGCGGGCCACGCCGTCCAGCACCGCGCCGGGATTTTTCATCCAGTGCAGCGCGGCGTTGCTGAACACGGCGTCAAACTCGGCGTCAAAC
>RKSH01000014.1 GCA_007570945.1 Gammaproteobacteria bacterium
TCTCCACCTCCAGCCCGCAACGCTGGATGCACTTGGTGATGTTCTGCGCCGCGCTTTTTGCGCCGGTGATGATATGCACCTTGGCCTCCAGCCGCACGCCGCACATGCCCACCGGCTCGCGGATGCCTTCCTGGCCGTCAATGATGAATTCCTGCGGTATCTCGTGGAGAATGGTTTGGTCGTCGGGAATGACGATGGCTTTGGCCGCCTCAATGACACGGTCCATGTCGCTGAGGCTGACGCCGGCGTCGCGCTCGCGGATGGCGACCACGCCGTGGGAGTTGAAACTGTTGATGTGGGCCCCGGCGATGCCGGCGTGCACCGAGTAGATGTCGCAGCCGGCCATCAACTCGGCCTCCTCCACCGCGCACTCAATGGAGCGCACGGTGGACTCGATGTCGGCCACCACGCCCTTGCGCATGCCGCGCGCCGGGTGGTGGCCGACGCCGATGATTTCAATGTCGCCGTCCGGCGAAATCTCGGCCACGATAACCAGCACTTTGGAGGTGCCGATATCCAGGCCAACCACCGGATTGTTGTCACTTTTTGCCATGGAACACCTCAGTTGTTGGCGGGCGCGGCGCCGCGCAATTCAGATTCAGGCCCGCCGCCGGCGGTCCATTGCACGGCGAAACCGTCGGGATAGCGCAGGTCCACCCGCCGCACGTGGTGGAACACGGCGCGCAAACCGTTTTCATAACCGTCGACAAAGCGCGCCAGCCGCCGCTCAAGCTGCCCGCGGCCGAACAGCAGTTGCACCGCCCCGCCCTCACCCTCGCCGCCGGCGCGCACCGCCGCCGACCACGACAGGCGCGGCGTCACCGTCAATTGTTCCAGCCGCAAGCCGTGGCCCTGCAGCCGCCGCCGCCACCGGCGCAGCCTTTGCGCCGCCTCAGTCAGCGCATGCTGCGGCGCGCTCAACAATGGAAGAGCGGCCGGCGCCGCGCCGGCGGCAAATTTCACCAAGGTGCCGTCGGCGTTCACGATTCCGCCGCCGCCCCAGCGCGCCAGCGGCCGGTGCTCGGCCACCCGCAGGTGCAGCGAATCCGGCCAGCGGCGGCGCACCTCCACCGCGCGCACCATAGGCAGCGCCGCCACCGCCGCCGCCACGGCATTCAAATCCACGGCAAAATAATTCCCCGCCACCGCCGGCCACGCCGCCTTCAGCACCTCGGCGCGGGTGGTGTGGCGCGCCTCCATTTCCAGCCTCAGGTCCACGATTCGGAACGCGCCGTCACGCAGCAGGTAATCCACCGCCGCCACCCCCAGGGCCGTCATGAGCAGCACGGTGGCCGCGGCCAACGCAACCCGGGCCGGGGGCTGCATTTTGCCCGGCGGCATGTCCGCCTCCGCCGCCACCGGCAGCGGCGCGCCAAAACGCGGCTCCACGCGCACCGCGCCGCGCCGGTTTGGCATGCCGCGGCCGCGCCGCATCACTCCGCCTCCCCGACAATGCGCACTTCCGGCGCCAGCCGGACGCCGTGCGCCGCAAACACCGCCGCGCGCACTTCTTGAATCAGCGACTCCACATCGGCCGCGGTGGCGCCGCCGGTGTTGACGATGAAGTTGGCGTGCAGCGACGAAACCGCGGCGCCGCCCACCGCGCGGCCCTTAAGCCCGGCGCTGTCGATTAAACGCGCGGCAAAATCACCGGCCGGGTTGCGGAACACCGAGCCGGCGCTGGCCGATTGCGCCGGTTGGGTGGCGTTGCGTTTGGCCAGAATTTCCGCCATCTGCGCGGCGCTCTCGCCGCCGTCGCCGCGCCGCAGGCGCAACTTGGCGCCGATAAACCACTCGCCGCCGTCCGCCACCGGGCCGTGCAGCTCACGGTAGCCGGCCTCAAACTCGGCGGCGTCCCGGCGGCGGACGCGGCCGCCGCGGTCCATGGTGCGCACCGCGCTCACCAGGTTCCAGGTTTCACCGCCGAAAGCACCGGCGTTCATGGCCAGCGCGCCGCCCACGGTGCCCGGAATGCCGCACAAAAACTCGGCGCCGCGCAGGCCGAAAACGGCGGCGCGGCGCGCCACCCGGTTGCACGGCGCGCCGGCCTCGGCGCAGACGCCGGCGGCACCGTCGCGAGCCACTTTGGTGAGGCCCTTGTGCAAACTCACCACCACGCCGCGCAGTCCGCCGTCGCGGACCAGCAGGTTGCTGCCGAGCCCGCTCCACAGCACCGGCACCGCCGGGTCCAGCCGCGCCAAAAAATCCGCCAGCGCGCCGCAACCGGCCGGGGCGTAAAACAAATCCACCGCGCCGCCCACCCGCCACGTGGTGTGGCGCGCCATGGGCTCGTCAAGCCGCACCTCGCCGGCGGCGCCCATCACCGCCGCGCGCCAGTCTTTAGCGCGGCCCTTCATGCGAGTCCGCCCCCGGCAATTTCCGCCGCCACGCCGCCGATGTCACCGGCGCCCATGAGCAGCACCACGTCGCCGTCCCGCACGATGCCGCCGAGGGCCTCCGGCAGGTCGCCGACGCGCGGCACAAAAACCGGATTGCCGCGCCCGGCGGCGCGAATCCCCCGGCACAATGCGCGGCCGTCGCCGCCGGCCAGCGGCTCCTCGCCGGCCGCGTACACCTCGGTCAACACCAACGGCTCCCAGGCGCCCAACACTTGCACAAAATCATCCAGCAAATCGCGGGTGCGGCTGTGGCGGTGCGGCTGAAACACCGCCACCCGCCGCCGGCCGGGCCAAGCGTCGGCGGCGGCGGCCATGGTGGCCGCCAACTCGCGCGGGTGGTGGGCGTAGTCGTCCACCAGAACGAACCTGCCGCCACGGCAGCGCACCTCGCCGTGCACCTGGAACCGCCGCTTGATGCCGGGGAAGCCGCCGAGCGCGTTCTGCATTGCGCCGAGCGAAACCCCCAGCTGGCGGCCGATGCACAGCGCGGCCAGGGCGTTCCGCACGTTGTGGCGGCCGGGCAGCGCGAGGTTCACCTCGGCCTGCGCGCCGCCGGCAAACCGCGCGGTGAAGCGCGTACGCAAACCGTCGGGGCGGATGTCAACGGCGCGGACATCAACGCCGCCGTTCAAGCCGTAGGTGAGCACCGGCTTGTGAATGCGCGGCAGAATTTCGCGCACGCCGGCGTCGTCCAGGCACAGGACGGCGAGGCCGTAAAACGGCACATTGTGCAAAAACTCCACAAAAGCCTGGCGCAAACCGTCGCGCGCGCCGCCGTAGGCGCCAAGGTGGTCATCGTCAATGTTGGTCACCACCGCCAACAGCGGTTGCAGGTGCAAAAACGACGCGTCGCTCTCGTCGGCCTCGGCAACCAAATATTCACCCTCGCCCAGCCGGCCGCTGCCGTCCATGGTGCTCAGCATGCCGCCGACGATGTAGGTGGGATCCAGGCCGCCGCCGGCCAGGACGCCGGCGATGAGGCTGGTGGCGGTGGTTTTGCCATGGGTGCCGGCGACCGCGATGCCGCGCCTAAAGCGCATCAACTCGCCCAGCATCTCGGCGCGCGGAATCACCGTCACCCTTGCCTCGCGCGCGGCGCGCACTTCGGGGTTGTGTTCCGGCACCGCGCCCGACACCACCACCACGTCGCTGCCGGCAATGTGCGCCGGGTCGTGGCCGATGAAAATTTCCGCGCCCTGCCCGCGCAACAGTTGCAGCGCGGCGCCGTCCTTGAGGTCGGAGCCGCTGACCCGGTAGTCCAGTTTGCGCAGCACCTGGGCGATGCCGCTCATGCCGGCGCCGCCGATGCCGACGAAGTGCACATGCCGAACCCACTCACGCATGCGCCGCTCCTCCATGGCGGGGGCGGCCGCCGGCCAGATGGAGGCACGCATCGGCCACCCGCGCGGCGGCATCGGTGACGGCCAGGGCGCGCGCGCAGGCCGCCATGTGCAAAATCTTCTCACGCCCGGCCGCGCCCAAAAAACCGCGCAGCAGCGAGGCCATGCGCAGCGGTTTCAGTTGCTCCTGGGGCAGGCGGATGGCCGCGCCGGCCTTGGCGGTGACGGCGGCGTTGGCGTCCTGGTGGCGGCCGGCGGCAAATGGAAACGGCACCAACACCGCGCCGACCCCGGCCGCCGCCAGCTCGCTCAGGGTCATGGCCCCGGCGCGGCACACGGCGATGTCGCACCAGGCGTAGGCGGCGGCCATGTCGTCAATGAAGTCCGCCACGCGCGCGCCCTCACCGCCGGCGGCGGCGCCCTTTTGGTAGGCGGCGGTGACGGCTTCCACATTGCCGGCACCGCACTGGTGGCGCACCGTGACAACCGCCGCCGCGCCGTCGCCCCGCTCCATCTCGTGCAATTGGGCCAGCGCCTCGGGCATCACGCGGTTGAGCGCCGCCGCGCCCTGGCTGCCGCCGAGCACCAAGACGCGCAGCGCGCCGTTGCGGCCGGCGAGGCGCCGTTCAGGGGCGGGAATTTTGGCGATGGCGCCGCGCACCGGGTTGCCCACCACCTCCACTTTGGCGGCGGCGCCCGGCAGCGCATCGGGATAGGCGCTGAGCGCGCGCGCGGCGATGCGGGCGAGGGCGCGGTTGGCCAGGCCGGCCACGGCGTTGGCCTCGTGCACCACCAAGGGCTTGCGCAACAGGAACGCCGCCGCCGCGCCCGGCACCGAGACAAAACCGCCCATGCCGAGGAACACATCGGGCCGGCGGCGGCGCGCCACCCACAGCGCCCTCACCACCGCCGCCGGCAGTTTCAACAGCGCCGCCACGCCGCCCAAACCGCGCCCGCGCAGGCCGCTGACGCTCACCGTCTCCAGCGCAATGTCCGCCTCCCGCGCGACCCGCGCCTCAAGGCCGCCACGTCGGCCAAGCCACACCACCGCCGCCCCGCGCCGCCGCAATTCGCGCGCCACCGCCAGCGCCGGGAATACGTGGCCGCCGGTGCCGCCGGCCATAATCAGCACCGTGCTCATGCGCGCCCCCGGGTTTTGCGCTCCACCGCCAGCAGAATTCCCGCCGCCATGCAGCACACCGCCAAACTGCTGCCGCCGTAACTCATCAGCGGCAGGGTGAGGCCCTTGGTGGGCAAGAGGCCGAGGTTGACGCCGATGTTAATCACCGCCTGCAGCGTCAGCAACAGCGTCATCCCGGCGGCCAACAGCGAGTCGAAAAACCACCCGCCATCACGGGCGCGGGCGGCGATGGCGAAGCCGCGCCACAGCAGGACGGCGAACAGCGCCACCACCGCCAACGTGCCGGCCAGCCCCAACTCCTCGCCCACCACCGCCAGCAGAAAATCGTTGGTGGCGTGCGGCAGGTAGAACAGTTTTTGAATCCCGGCGCCGAGGCCGACGCCGAACAACTCGCCGCGGCCGAAAGCGATGAAGGCCTGCACCAGTTGGTAGCCGCTGCCGTAGGGGTCGCTCCACGGGTTCAGCATGGCCAACAGCCGCTCCAACCG
>RKSH01000068.1 GCA_007570945.1 Gammaproteobacteria bacterium
ATCATCGGCGGGCGGGAGCATCCGTTTTATGCGGCGGTCGTGTGCCCCCGGAAAAAATGCGCGAAAGTCATCCACCTCGGCATTTCCCCGGAAATCTCGCAAAGATGGAAAATGACGGAACACGGCGACGGGACGGTCTCTCTGTCCCCGTCCATTTCCGTTACAGATTCCCCCTGCAAATGCCATTACTTTTTCAGGAAAGGGCGCATCGAGTGGTGCGATGCTCCGCCTCTGTTTGTTCCCGAACAAAATAGAAAGGGTGTATGACAATATGTGTTGCTCCCTGTTCCGCCCTTTTGCGGTGGATGCTTGATGGCGGGGGTGTTAACGAACTTCGAATGCATGCTCGCCGGGGTAACCCCAAAAACGGAATCGCACGATGTAATTCCCGCGGTCGGCGGGGACGGGGATTTGGTAAGCGCGCGCGATGGTTTGCGCCGGGGGCAGGGCGTGGGTGGCGAGTTGTTGTGCGCAGCGGCGGTTTGGCATGGTCTGCACGGGGTTGCCGTGCGCGTCGAGGATTGTCCAGCGCAACACGGTGCAGCGCGTCGACTCGGTGAGTTCTACCGCGCGGTCGCCGCGGTTGTGCAGGCGGAGTTGCAACTGCAACACGGCACCGTCGCCGGTCACCCTGCCGACAGCCGCCGCCACTTCGCCAGTTACATTTTCATCGGCGTAGAACTCGGTCAGAACTGTGTAGAGTGTGATGCTTACTACAACGGCGAATAAGCAAAATAACCCTCACCGCCACCGACTCCCGCCGGCGGCATGTCTTTTCCACCCCCGCCGCCATCACCCTCACCGCCGCTTTCCGAGCCGCCCTCATCCGCCCTCCATGAAACTCAGAATCTCATAATACTTCCGCACCCGGTTGACGAAAGTGACGGCCTCGCGGCCGCGGGCGTAGCCGCGCGGGGTTTTTTTATACCACTTGCGCTGCTGCTTCAGTGGCAGGTAGCGGCGCAGGTCGCTCCATCTTGACGGGTCGGCGCCATCGGCGCGCGCCAGTTGCCGGGCGTCCATCACATGGCCAAAGCCGATGTTGTAGGAGGCGAGGGCGAACCACAGGCGGTCCGGTGGTTGCACATCGGCCGGCTGGCGGGCGATTAAGTCGGCGAGAAATTTTGCGCCGACGCGAATGGACGGCGCCGGGTCGTGCAGGTTTTTTGTCTGCAGGCCGTAGGATTTTGCGGTGCTCTCGGTGATTTGCATGATGCCGCGCACGCCGGTGCGCGATTTTGCCTCGGGGTCCCAGTGGGATTCCTGATAGGACACCGAGGCCAGCAGCCGCCAATCCAAGCCGTTCACTTGCGCGAATTGCAAAAACCAGTTGCGGTAATGCGGCAGCAAGGAGGTGACGCGGTTGTGAAAAGTTTGGGTGTCGTACACATCCACGGCTTCGGCCGGGCCTAGGTAAACATCTGCGATGCGGTCCATCTCCCCGCTGCTTCTGAGGCGGCCGATAAAGCGGTCCAGCAACCGCGCCAATTCCGGGTCGCTGCGGCTGGCCAGGGCGAAACCGAGCGGCAGCCGCTCGCCGAGGTCGCTGAGGGTGAAGGCAACCTGGACTTTGGGATAGTGCAGGCGGTTCACCGCAATCACATCATCGCCGGCCAAGGCCAGGGCGGCGGCGCCTTCGTGCACCTCGCGCAGAAGTTGTTCATGGGTGAGGGCGGCCTCAGTCCATTGCAGCCACGGATATTCATCGCGCAAGCCGCGCAGGTATTCCACTTCCGCGCCGCCGGCGACGACGGCAAGCGGGCGCCCGCGCAAGTGCTGCACGGCGCGCGGCCGCAACCGCTCGCGCTGGTAGGCGACCTGCAAGCGCACCCGGCGGGTGGCGCGGCTGACCGGCAGGCCGAGGTCGGCGGCGCGTTTGAGGCTGGCGCCGTTCAATGCCAGATGGGCTTCGTTGTTGCGCAGCGCGTCCAGCACCTTGCCCGGCCCGGCGACGGTGCGCACTGCCAGCCGCAGGCCGAGTTCGGCGGCAAAGCGCGCTGCAATTTCGTGCTCAATGCCGCGCCATTCGCCGTCGCGCCGCTCAAGCCGCGCCGGCATCTCCACCGCCACCGCCTCAAGCACGCCGCTTTTGCGAATGTCATCCAGCGACTGCCGGGTCTGCCCGGTCCACAAATAAAACGCCACCATCCACGCGCCGCTGAGCGCCGACACCAGGCAGAATGCGGCGCCGATGTGGTGGCTGCGCGCGATGGACAGATACGGCAGCGGCGCCTGTCTGGAGTCAAAGAGCGGGTTTTGCTTGGCCATGGTCTGTGCGGCGGCATGCGCCGGGGTTTGCTACAATCGGGCGCGGAGAGGTACCGAAGCGGTCATAACGGCGCAGACTCGAAATCTGATGGGGGCGCAAGTCCCACGTGGGTTCGAATCCCACCCTCTCCGCCACCGCCGTCACCCTCACCCTCCCAGCGCAACGCCTTCCAGCCGCCGGTCGGCGCCGCCTATGAGTTTGCCGTGGATCCTTTTGATTACATGCAGGCCGCTGCGCAGCTTGCGGATTTCAATTTCATGTCCGGCGCGCTGCAATGCCGGCGCGAAGTCCACGCTGGCGGTGCCGGCTTCAAGTTTAAGCGCGCCGCCGGCGCTGACAAAATGTCCGAGGTCGACGGCGTCCTGCGGATTCATGTTCCAGTCCAGCATGGCGATTAGGGTTTTTGCCACGTGGTTGATGATGTGGCTGCCGCCCATGGAGCCTAGAACGATGAGCGGCGCGCCGGCGGCATCAAACACAATGGCCGGCGACATGGAGCTGCGCGGGCGTTTGCCGCCCTCCACCCGGTTGGCCACCGGACGGCCATCGTCGCGCGGCGCGAAAGAAAAGTCGGTCAACTCGTTGTTGAGCAAAAACCCATCCACCATCAGGTGGCTGCCGAAGCCGCTTTCAATGGTGGTGGTCATGGACAGCACGTTGCCGCGCGCGTCCACGATGCTGAAGTGGCTGGTGCCGGGCAATTCCACGCCACGGTGTTTTCCGTAGCGCGCCGCCGATGTCCATGGCGGGCGGCCGGCCGGTGCTTTTTTCATCGCCTGCCGCGGATGGATTAAGCGCGCGCGCCGTTCAAGATACGCCGGGTCCAGCAAACCGCCCGGCAGGTCGACAAAATCGCTGTCGGCCATGTACAAGGCGCGGTCGGCATAGGCCAGTCTGGCCGCCTCGGCGAACAGATGCACGGCGCGCGCCGTTGGTTTGCGGCCGAGGTCAAAGTGGCCGAGCATGCCGAGGATTTGCCCGATGGTGAGGGCGCCGGAACTGGGCGGGCCCATGCTGCAGATTTTGTGCGCGCGGTAGGGAAAGCACACCGCCGGCCGTTTGCGCACCCGGTATTGCGCGAGGTCGGATGCGCGCATCACGCCGGGGTTCAGCGGTGCGCCGTTCACGGTGTTCACGATGTTGCGGGCGATGGCGCCGTGGTAAAACGCGGCGCTGCCGCCGGCGGCGATTGTTTCCAGGGTCTCGGCAAAGCGCGGATTCCTCAGCAGATGCCCGGCCGCCAATGGGGCGCCGTCAGCGTCGAGAAAAAATTCGCGGGCGCGCGCAAAGAGCGCGAGATTGTCCACGGCGCCGGCAATGGATTGCGCCAGACGCGGCGAGACATGAAAACCGTCCCGCGCAATGCGCAAGGCCGGCGCAAACAAATCGCCCCACGGCAGAACGCCGTGTTCACGATGCATGGCCTCCAGCAGTTGCAAAGTCCCCGGCACCCCCACCGACAGCCCGCCCGGCACCGCCTGCCGCCACGCCGGCGCTTGGCCGGCCGCATCGAGAAAATAATTCTCGGTCGCCGCCGCCGGGGCGGTCTCGCGCCCGTCATAACTCTGCAACGCCGCTGAATCTCGCCCCCAGTACAGCGCAAATGCGCCGCCGCCGATGCCCGAAGATTGCGGCTCCACCAGGTTCAGCGCCAGTTGCACCGCCACCGCCGCATCCGCCGCCGTTCCGCCGCTGCGCAGAATGTCGACCCCGGCCTGTGCCGCCAGGGGGTGGGCGGCGGCGACCATGAATTGTTGCGCGCCGTTTTGCGGCGGGGTGGAACAGCCACCGGCGGCCAGCAACAAAAGCAGGCCGCCGGCGGCGCGGGCGGTTGCATTCATGACGGTTTCTCCGCGGCGAAATAAGTTTCAAGGTAATGGTCGAAGTCCACCGAGTCGGATTTTTCCATCTCGCGCTGCCGGCGGTGGGATTGGCCGGCGAGTTTGCGGAATTTTTCCTCAAAGGCGCGTTCCATCGCCGCCGCGCGAAAAAATTTTTCGTGCTCTTCGGTTTTGCGCATGGTGAAGGCGAAAAAGGATTCTTTGTTGCGCCGCATGTCGTCCAGCATCTGCGCCGACAGGGTGAGTTCGGGATGGCGCACGCGCTCCTGCTGGATTTTCAGGGCCGCGCCGTAACCATCACCGCCCTGCGCGCGGTCCAGCAGTTCGGCCACCGGCTGCATTTGCGCGAGCAACTCGCCGGCCCAGGTGCGGAACGAAACCTCTTTTGCGCCGCGGCTCAGGGTGAGGCTTGGACAACGCCCCCGGTGGACGACGCGAGTGGTGTTTTCGGTGGTTTGTTTGCGCTCGCCGGCGCCCATGTCCGGACTTTGTTGCAGCAGGCAGAACAACAGAAAAATTTCCAGCCACCTGGCCTCGGCCAGGGCGATGCCGGCCGGCGCGTAGGGGTTTATGTCGATAAAGCGCGCTTCCAGATAGGCGACGCCGCGTTTTTTCAGCGCGCTGCCCGGCTTCTCGCCGGAGCGGGCGTTTTGTTTGGGGCGGATGACCGAGTAGTATTCGTTTTCAATTTGCAGCAGGTTTGCATTCAGTTGCAGGTGTTCGCCATTGGCCTTGACGCCGATGGATTCGTAGGCCGGCCACGGCGTGCGGGTTGCCGCCACCAGCGAGGCGATGTAACTTTGCAAGTTGTTGTAGTCCACGGCAATCGCCGATTGGGCGTCATTCTGGTAACCCAGCCCGCTCATGCGCAAACAGGTCGCGTGCGGCGCGTAGATGGTGGAGTCGTCCAGATGCCGCAAACCATGCTCGCGCCCGGCGGCGAAACATTCGCACAGCGCCGGCGACGCGCCGCACAGGTACAACGCAAGCCAGCAGTAGCGGTGCACATTGCGCACCGCGGCAAAATAATTCACCGATGCCGCATCCGCCGTCTGCGGGTCCACCCGCAGCGGGCAGGCGCGCCAGAATTCCGCCGGCAGCGAGAAGTTGTAGTGAACGCCGGCAATGGTCTGCATCAATCCGCCGTAGCGGCGTGACAGGCCGCGCCGGTAAATGTGCTTCATTTTCGCCACATTGGATGCGCCGTACTCGGCGAGGGGAATCGGGCTGTCTTTCATCAGGCACGGCATGCTGTTGGCCCACAATTTTTCCCCGCCGATGTTGCGGTAGACAAAAACATGAATCTGCTCGAGAAAACGCAGCGCCTCCTCGGTGCCGGGCAGCGGCGGTGTGATAAATTCCAGCAGCGCCTCGGAATAATCGGTGGTGATGTGCGGATGAGTCAGCGCCGCGCCGAGGGCGGTGAAGTGGCGCCGGCGGGACAACGTGCCCTTTGCGGTGATGCGCAGGCACTCTTTTTCAATGCCGCGCCTCGCGTCCCGGAGCAGCGCGGCGCCGCCACTTTGGATAATCCGCTCAACGCGGGTTTGCAGTTTGCTTTTCAACGCGGCACTCTCCGCATGCATCGGGTTCAGGGGAACAGATGAGACAAAATCTTACCGGCCGCGATGGCCGCGTTGTTTGTGCGGTGCGCCCGGCGCGCCCGGTGCAAAGTTTACCGCACCGCGCCATGGCGCGGGATGGCGGGGGCGCCGATTTTACCAGAAAGCGCCATGCCCCAACGCGCGGGCAAAATCCGCCGCCGGTGGAACGGCTTTTGTGCGTCGCGCCCATGATGGAGCGTACCGACCGTCACTTCCGCCGGCTGCTGCGCTTCATCGCCGGCCGCGCGCTGCTGTATACCGAAATGGTGCCGGCCGGCGCGATACTGCACGGCGACCGTGAACGCATGCTGGGTTTTGACCTGGCCGAAAAACCCCTCGCCCTGCAAGTCGGCGGTGGCGACCCGGAGGAATTGCGGCGCTGCGCGCTGTTGGCGCGGGAATGGAACTACGATGAAATTAATTTAAACCTCGGCTGCCCCAGCGCGCGGGTGCGCAGCGGGGGCTTTGGCGCCTGCCTGATGGCCGAGCCGGCGCGAGTCGCCGACTGTGTGGCGGCAATGGCGGCCGGCGGTTTGCCGGTGACGGTTAAGATTCGCACCGGCATCGGCGGTGAGGGCGGGGGCGCGCGCCGCCATCTGGATGAGTTTGTCGCGCAAGTCGCCGCCGCCGGCTGCCGCTGCTTCATCGTGCATGCGCGCAAGGCGGTGCTGGGCGGCCTAAGCCCGCGCGCCAACCGCAGCATCCCGCCGTTGGAATACGCGCGCGTCTACCAACTGAAGCGCGATTTCCCGCATCTGCAAATCATCATCAACGGCGGCATTGTGGACAGCGCCGGCGCCGCGCGCCATCTCGGTCATGTGGACGGCGTGATGATTGGCCGCGAGGCCTGCCGCCGGCCGCTGTGGTTGGGGCAACTGCAAAAAGAAATTTTCGGCGAGCGGCCCGCCGTCACCGACGCCGACGATTTGCTGGATTGTTATGCGCCGTATATGGAAAAAAGATTGCGCGAGGGCGCGCGCCTCAGGCAGTTCACACGCCACCTGGCCGCGCTGTTTCACGGCCGCCCGGGCGCGGCACAGTGGCGGCGCGTTCTCGGCGGGGGCGCGCCTGATGCCGGCATGGAAACGGTGCGCCGGGCGCGCCGCGACATGGCCCGGGTGGCGGCGCGCCGTGCGGCCTGAGTCGCCGCTGTTGCGGCGCTCGGCGCTGTTTGTGCCGGGGGCGAATCGGCGCGCGCTGGCCAAGGCGCGGACGGTGAATGCCGATGTTTTGATTTTTGACCTGGAAGACTCGGCGGCGCCGGCGATGAAGGCCGCGGCGCGGCGGCAAGTGTGCGAGGCGGTGCGCGCCGGGGGCTACGCCGGGCGCGAGTTGGCGGTGCGGGTGAACGCGGTGGACAGCGCGGAGTGGACCGCGGATGTGCAAGCGGCGGCGGCGTTGCCGGTGCATGCGCTGCTGCTGCCGAAAGCGCACTCGGCGGAGGCGGTGGTTGCAACCGCGCAAGCGGCGGGGTCAGTCGCGGAAGCGGAGGCGCCGGCGCTGTGGGTGATGGTTGAGAGTGCGGCGGCGCTGATGGCGCTGGCGGAAATCGCCAAAGCCGCCGGGCGCGCGTCGTGCTTGGTGGTGGGCGCCGAGGATTTGGCGGTGGACCTGGCGGTGCCGCCGACGCCGGCACGGCTCGGACTGCTGGCGGCGCTGTCGCAGTGCGTGGTCGCGGCGCGCGCCCATGGGCTGGGGGTGCTGGACGGCGTGCACACTGACTTGAATGATGCGGCAAGCCTGGCGCGCATGTGCGAGCAGGGCCGCAATCTCGGCTTTGACGGCAAGACGCTGGTGCATCCGTCGCAGGTGGCGGTTGCCAACCGCATTTTCCGGCCCACCGAATCGGAGGTTGCGGCGGCGGAAACGGTGGTTGCAGCCTGGGAATCGCGGACGGCGGGGTGCGATGTGGTCACCGTGGACGGCCGCATGGTGGAGCGGCTGCACGCAACGGCGGCGCGGCGGGTGATGGCGGTGAATGCCGAGGCTGAAATGAAAGACGCGGCGGCGACATGACCGTCACCGCCGCCGAATCCGCCGTTAAGCGCGCTCGGCGTACTCGCCGGTTTCGGTGTTGACCCTCACCGACTCGCCCACTTCAATGAACGTGGGCACGGTGATGCGCAGGCCGGTTTCGGTAATCGCCGGCTTGCCGCCGCCGGTGGCGGTCTGGCCTTTGATGGCGCCTTCGGTTTCGGTGACCTTTAGCGTCACCATGGGCGGCAACTCCACGCCGATGAGCAGGTCGTTGTGGAAGTTCACCTGCACGTCGGTGTTGGGCAACAGGTAGCCGCTGAGGCCGGCGAGGTCGTCGGCGGCGATGCTGAGCTGTTCGTAGGACTCGCTGTCCATGAAAACATGGCTGTCGCCGTCGGCATAGAGGTACTGCATGCGGCGCGGCGTGACATGGGCCTTTTCCAGTTTGTCTTCGGAGCGAAAGCGCTCGTTCAACTTGGTGCCGGCCGAGATTTCCTTCATCTCCAGTTGCACAAAGGCGCCGCCCTTGCCGGGTTTGACATGGGACTTTTTCAGCACGCGCCAGAGTTTGGACTGGTGTTCAATTAAATTGCCGATGCGGACTTCGGATGCGGAGATTTTCATAACCGCGAAGTATAAGAGTAAAATGCCGGGCTTGCAAGGGTGAGGGCGAAGGTGGCGACCGACAGGCAAAAAAACAAAAAATTTTTTGACGGCCGCGCGGCGGCGCGCGCGCTGCCCCATGCGCCGGGCGTCTACCAGATGAGGGACGCCGCCGGGGCGCTGCTGTATGTGGGCAAGGCGCGCGACTTGCGCAAGCGGGTGGCGAGTTATTTCAGCGGCGGCGCAAAGAATGCGAAAACGCAACTGCTGCTGGGCAAGGTGGCCGATGTGCAGGTCACCGTCACCCACACCGAGCGCGACGCGCTGCTGCTGGAAAATAATTTAATCAAAAGTGAAAAGCCGCGCTACAACGTGCTGCTGCGCGACGACAAAAGTTACCCCTACATTCACCTTGACGACACCCACCGGTTCCCGCGGTTGGGTTTTCACCGCGGCGAACGTAAGCCGGCCGGGCGTTTTTTCGGCCCCTGGCCGGGCATCGGCTCGGCGCGCGAGGCGCTGGCGCTGCTGAAAAAAATTTTCCCGGTGCGGCAGTGCGAGGATTCTTATTTTCGCAACCGCAAGCGGCCCTGCCTGCAGTATCAAATTAAACGTTGCAGCGCGCCGTGTGTCGCTTACATCAGCGCCGAGGACTACGCCGAGGATGTGCGCCAGGCGGCGCTGTTTCTGGAGGGCAAAAACCAGTCGCTGACCGAGCACCTCGGCCGGCAGATGGAGCAGGCGGCGGCGCGCATGGATTACGAAAGCGCGGCGCGCTATCGTGACCGCGTGGCGATGCTGAAGCGCATGCAGCAGAGCCAGTTCATGGAAACCGCCGGCGGTGACGCCGATGTTCTTGCGCTGGCGGCAAAGCGCGGCAAAGTGTGCGCCCATTTTCTTTTAATCCGCGGCGGGCGCAATGTGGGCGGCAAGTCGCTGCTGTTCAATGAGCGGCTGAATGTTGCGCCGGAAAAAATGCACGAGACGGTGCTGGCGCAAGCCTACCTCGGCAAAACGGTGCCGGCGGAAATCATCGTCCGCCCGTCGTTTGCCGGGCGCGACATACTGCAGGCCGAGCTTGGCCGCCAGGCCGGGCGCAAAGTCACCATCCGCTGCCGTCCGCGCAGCGGCGGGCGGCGCGCCGCCTGGCTGTCCATGGCCGAGTTGAACGCCGGGCAGCATTTGGCGAGTCACTTCCACGGCCGCTCGGAGGCGGCGCGGCGCGTGCGCGCATTGGCCGAGGTTTTGCAACTCGGCGACCCGCCGCGGCGCATGGAATGTTTTGACGTCAGCCACACCGGCGGCGGCGCCACCATCGCCTCCTGCGTCGCCTTTGAAGACGGCGCGCCGCGCAAATCCGACTACCGCAGTTTCACCATCGCCAACGCGCCTGCCGGTGACGACTACGCCGCGCTGGAACAGGCGTTGCGCCGCCGCTACCGCCGCGTGCTGGAGGAGGGCGGCGCGCTGCCCGACCTGCTGTTAATTGACGGCGGCAAGGGGCAGTTGCGCGCGGCGCAAAAAGTGATGGAGGAATTCCAACTCGGCGCGCTGCCCATCATCGGCATCGCCAAGGGCCGGGCGCGCAAGGCCGGGCGCGAACGGTTGTTCTTGTCCGGCCGCCGCGCCGCCGTTATACTGGATGCGCATTCGCCGGCGCTGCACCTGCTGCAGGCGGTGCGCGACGAGGCGCATCGTTTTGCCATAACAGCGCACCGCCGGCGCCGCTCGCGCAACACTTTGCGCTCCACTTTGGAGGACATTCCCGGCATCGGCGAGAAGCGGCGGCAGGCCTTGCTGATGCACTTCGGCGGCTTGCGCGAATTGCGCCAGGCCGCCGCCGAGGAAATCGCCCGCGCCCCCGGCATCAGCCGCGCGCTGGCGCAAAAAGTGCACGAAAATTTGCACGCATAACAGCCGATGCTGAACATTCCCAACGCCTTAACTTTTTTTCGCATCCTGCTGCTCCCGGTGCTGGCGGCGCTGTATCTGCTGCCGTTTGCGTGGAGCAACGAGGCGGTGACGGCGGTGTTCCTGGCCGCCGGCCTGAGCGACTGGCTGGACGGCTACCTGGCAAGGCGCCTGAAACAGGACTCGAAGTTCGGCGCGTTCCTCGACCCGGTGGCGGACAAACTCATCGTGGTCACCGCGCTGGTGCTGCTGGTGTCGGACCAGGCGGTGATGTCGCAGGTGCTGAGCCAAACCGTCTTCGCCCTGGTGGTCGCCATCATCATCGGCCGCGAATTGGTGGTGTCGGCCCTGCGCGAATGGATGGCCGAACTCGGCAACCGCGCGCGGGTGTCGGTGTCGCTGGTGGGCAAAATCAAAACCGCCGGGCAGTTTGTCGCGATAGCGATGATGCTGTACCGCGAGTCAGTGGTGGACGTTTCCATGCTGCGCCTGGGCGAGGCGCTGCTGGTGCTGGCGGCGGGGCTGACGCTTTGGTCCATGGTGATGTACCTGCGGGCGGCCTGGGCGGGGTTTGCCCGGGGGTGAGGGTCTACAAATAACGTGCGGGGGTATTTACAGCAGAGTGCTATAATAGCCGCCACCGGGTAATCGCAGAATAAATTGCAATGAATAACACAACAAAGAATAAACCCTTGTCATCGCTGATGAATGCCGGCCTGTGGCGTCATATGGATTACAATTGCATTAAGATGCCGCGGCCGCAGTATTTGGGCGCCAAATATGCGCTGTTGCCGTGGATTATTCCCTTGGCGGAATTTAATGGCGGCGTGGCGTTGGATGGATTTGGCGGTTCGCAATCGGTGGCTTTTGAGATGAAGAAAGCGGGTTGCACCGTTTACACTTGCGACTTTTTGAGTTTTTGCCACCAATCCGGGCTGGCATTGGTGGAAAACAGCGGCGAGATTTTAAGTTCCGACGACTTGCACGTATTATTCAGCGACAACCCTGGCCGCGGGGATGTTATGCTTAAATTCAAGGATGTGTTTTTTGCTGAAGAGGAGTGCGTTGTGCTGGATAATTTTCGCGCCAATGTTGATAAAATCACACAGCCCCACAAGCGCGCGCTCGCGCTTGCGGTGATGTGCCGGGCACTGACGCGCAAAACCATTATGGGGCACTTCGCGCATATGCAGGCCATGGCATATGCCAATAATCCCGCCCGTGTGCGCCGCAACCCCAGCATCGCCCGTCCTGTCCGCGATTTGTTTTTTGAGATTGCCCCGGAGTATAACGCGGCCATCTTTGATAACAGCCGCGATAATAAAAGTTATCGCGCCAACATCCTGGATTTACTGCCGCAGTTGGCCGGTGAAGTTGACGTGGCCTATTATGACCCGCCTTATTGTGGCAGCCACGCTGATTACCAGGCTTTTTACCACTTGCTGGAAACGTTTGTGGAAAATTGGCGGGATAAAACCTTTATCAACGGCAACTTCCGATACCATCCGCCGCGGCCGAGCGGCTTTGACAAAATAGTCGAAGTGGAGCGGTCATTTCGTGATTTGTTCGCGCTCTCCGACGAAATTTCTCGTTGGCTGGTCAGTTATAATGACCTCGGCGCCGTCAATCGAGGCGCTTGTTAAAATGGCATCACGCCACAAAAAAGTGCGCGTGGAAGAAAAGCCGTACCGCACATCCAGAGGAGGCAAAGGTTCGGTGGCCGGCAGCCGCGAATACCTGCTCATATGCGAATGATTTCCTTTGGCAATTCACAGAAACCAAAGCAGTCCAAGGTAATGCACTTGCGGGCGACTTGGGCGGGTTTTTCGGGGGTGATAGTATGGGGGTGGTATGATATGACCTCAACATGCCCAGAGAAGAGGTTCTTGTGGTCCCGACCAGCGTCAATTTACAACTCCATACTTTTAGCTCGCCGGGCTACCAAAGCATTGTGGACCAGGCGGTTGAGTTTTTCGGCAAGACCCCGGTGCACTCTTTGCCTCCCCCGGTTAATTTTCCCGGGGTTGGGGTTTATGCAATCTATTACTTTGGAGAATTCGAGTGCTACCAGCACCTCGTTGTCGCCAACCGGAAACAGTGCCGGTTCCCGATTTACGTCGGCAAAGCGGTTCCCCGAGGCTGGCGAACGGGGAGGGTTCGCACAAGTGATAATGAACAACACTTGTACTCGCGGTTACGAGAGCATGAGCGCAGTATTGCCCATGGGGCGGGGTTTGTGGCCGGGGACTTCAGGTGTCGGTTTGTAATTCTGGGGGAAATGGAAACCGACCTCATTTCTTCTATCGAGTCCCGGATGATTCGCAAGTTTGACCCGCTGTGGAATACCACGGTTGACGGGTTTGGCAACCACGACCCCGGAAGCGGCCGATATAGCCAGGCCCGCTCGGAGTGGGATGTTCTGCATCCCGGGCGGCCCTGGGCAGACCGTTTGACGGGTACACCGCCGCAACGCGGTGATGTCCTTGCCAAAATTCATCAGCGCTTTCGCAACTCGACGACGGCCTCATAGAGTTGCTGGCCTTTTCCGGCCTTGGCCGCGCGCACTTTTGACTGAATGATGCTGTTTCCCACACGGGTGGCCCGGGGAATGTGAATGTTCACAACTTCCAAGCCGGCAAATTCGGCAATTTTTGCGAGAAAACGGTCTGTGGGAATCATCACGCCTTGCAAAATGCTGTTGCCAATCACAACCAGCGCGGTCCCGCGCCGGCGAAGGGCGAGTTTTGCGGCTTTCGAGAATCGGTGGCAGTCATTGAAATATGACGCCGCATAATTGGCCCAGCCATTACCGCCGTATATTCCACGCCCGGGATTTTTCTCCCTTAATGTTTTCAGGCATTGGAAAATTTCTGAATCCTTGATGGGGAAGTCAAGGCCGATGTGCTCGTCCTCTCTCACGGTCTGCCAGAATTTTCCGAAATTCTGTTCTTCCAAGGGCTTCAAGTCCTTGGATGAATACATGAAGCCGAGCCAAAAGAGGTGTGGACGGGTGTTTCGATTGTAATGGTAGTTGTTCAGGTAAGGCGGCGAGGTGATGAGGAGATTCACCGAGCTTGCGTTTAAAAGATCATGAGAATCGAAAAACGACTTGTTAAAAACAGCCGCTTTGGGGGAATTTCCACTGAGATGGCCCCGCACAAATCGAATATCCTCCTCCATTTCGCGGAGCTTTCCCGCAATTTCCAAAGCGACCGGAAAATCAACGACGTCGGGTCTGCCCGCGGCGGCTTTTCGTCCGAGGCTGGGCTCGTATGAATAATTTGAATAGGTCACCATCGTAGAAGCGAAGGCAAGACGAAACATGTCGGCAATCACCGGGTCATTTATACCCGCGATGAAATCATGCACCAGCAGGACCTTGTGCAGAACCTTTGGGCTGTAGAAAACGCCGCGAGTATGAAATCCTTCCGGCGCCTGCGTGTCAGGCCGCCGCTTTCTCTTCATGGCGGTGCTGTGAAATTCCAGAAAGTCTTCTGCTGCTCTTCCGAGGCAATTCGGGGCAACCTCGCGCGCATTAAGTTTTGTCCGGCATGCAAAATCGGCGTAGGGATTAATTTCGAAACCAACCGCCTCATGACCGGCGAAGTTGGCCTCAATCAGCGTAGTGCCCACGCCGGCGAAAGGGTCGAGAACCACGCCCGGTTTGTGAAGATGGCGATTTAGCGCGCTGCGGACGAAATCCCGTGAAAACCCGGCGACCCAGGGGACCCAACGATGAACAGGCTGGGCTTTGTTGGCGGCAAAAGCAGGGTCGCTGAATTCGGTATTTTTCGCCGCGGGCGACCGCGTCCGGTCTTTAATGGATGCGCCGATTTCAGGTTGGGGAGCGTCACTGATATCAGTCATTGGAGGTTTCCACAGCGATAATGCTTGCCTTTTATTCTACCCCGGTTTATAAGCGGCCCGCAAGCCCATGTCCGCCCTGAATTTTGCTATTT
>RKSH01000079.1 GCA_007570945.1 Gammaproteobacteria bacterium
GGACCTGGTGGAAATTTCGCCCAACGCCGAGCCGCCGGTGTGCCGGCTGATGGATTACGGCAAGTTTCTCTACAACGCCAGCAAGAAAAAGCACTCGGCGCGCAAGAAGCAGAAGCAGGTGGGCCTGAAGGAGGTCAAGTTCCGCCCCGGCACCGACGACCACGACTATGAAATCAAGTTGCGCAAACTGCGCGGGTTTCTGGCCGACGGCAACAAGACCAAAGTCACGTTGCGTTTCCGCGGGCGCGAGATGGCGCACCCGGAACTGGGCACCGAAATGCTGGAGCGCGTGCGCGCCGACCTGGCCGAGGCGTCCACCGTGGAGCAGGAGGCAAAGCAGGAAGGCCGGCAGATGGTGATGGTGCTGGCGCCGCGCAAAACCGCACCGCAGACCAACAAACAAAAACCGTGAGGAAAAAACAGCCATGCCAAAAATGAAAACCAACCGCGCCGCCGCCAAGCGCTTTCGCCGCACCAAAAGCGGCGGGTTCAAGCGCGCCCAGTCGCACCTGAACCACATCCTGACCAAGAAGACCACCAAGCGCAAACGCCACCTGCGCGCGCAAATCATGGTGGACGGCGCCGACCGCAAGGCGGCGGCGCGCCTGTTGCCCTACAGTTGAGGCCGCCGCCATGCCACGCATTAAACGCGGCGTCACCGCCCGCGCCCGCCACAAAAAAGTGCTGCGCAAGGCGCGCGGCTATTACGGCGCGCGCAGCCGGGTTTACCGCTCGGCGCGCCAGGCGGTGCAGCGCGCCGGCCAGTACGCCTACCGCGACCGCCGCCGCCGCAAGCGCGAGTTCCGCGCGCTGTGGATCATCCGCATCAACGCCGCCGCGCGCCAGGCCGGGTTGAGTTACAGCCGGCTGATGAGCGGCCTGCGCAAGGCCGACATCACCCTCGACCGCAAGTCGCTGGCCGACCTTGCGGTGCATGACCCCGGGGCCTTTTCCGCGCTGGCCGAGAAAGCCAAAGCGAGCTTGTAAGCGGGCGCGGTGCACCGGGCGCGCGCAACCGCACCGCCCAAAAAACGGAGCCACCTTGCCCACAACCTCCGACATCCGAGACTTGTCCGCCGGCGCGCAGGCCGCCATCGCCGCCGCCGCCGACTTGCGCGCGCTGGAGGAGTTGCGCGTCCGCTACCTTGGGCGCAAGGGCGCGCTGACCGAGAAATTAAAATCCATCGGCGCCCTCGCCGCCGAGGAGCGCCGCGCCTACGGCCGGCAACTTAACCAACTCAAAAAAGAAATCCAGCGGCAACTGCAAAACCGCCGCGCCGCTTTGCAGGAGGACGAGCGCGCCGCCGGCATTGCGCGCGATGCGGTGGATGTGACCCTGCCCGGCCGTGGCGCCGCGCCCGGCGGGGTGCATCCCGTCAGCCGCACATTGGCGCGCATGGAGGAGATTTTTGTCCGCCTCGGTTTTGCGGTCGCCGACGGGCCCGAGCTTGAGGACGACTTCCACAACTTCACCGCGCTCAACATTCCGCCCGGCCATCCGGCGCGCGCCATGCACGACACTTTTTACGCCCACCCGCCGTCTTGCGGCTTGTTGCTGCGCACCCACACGTCGCCGGTGCAGGTGCGCTACATGCAGAACCACAAACCGCCGCTGCGGGTGATTGCGCCGGGGCGCGTTTACCGCTGCGACTCCGACCTCACCCACACGCCCATGTTCCACCAGGTGGAGGGGCTGGTGGTGGACGAGGATACCTCTTTCGCCGACCTCAAAGGCGTGCTGGTGCATTTTGCGCGGGCGTTTTTTGAGCGCGATTTGGAGGTGCGCTTCCGTCCGTCGTTTTTTCCGTTCACCGAACCGTCCGCGGAGGTGGACATCAGTTGCGTGTTCTGCCGCAAGGGCTGCCGGGTGTGCGGCCACAGCGGCTGGCTGGAGGTGCTGGGCTGCGGCATGGTGCACCCGGCGGTACTGGGCCATGTGAACATCGACAGCGAGCGTTTCCTCGGCTACGCCTTCGGCATGGGCGTGGAGCGGCTGGCCATGCTGCGCTACGGCGTGGACGACCTGCGGGTGTTTTTTGACAACGACCTTTCGTTCCTGCGCCGGTTCCGGTGATGGTGAGGGTGACGGCCAAGGTGAAGGTCTGATGTTGGTCAGCGAAAACTGGCTGCGCGAGTGGGTCAACCCGGCCTGGGACAGCGCCGCCCTGGCCGACGCCCTGACCATGGGCGGCCTTGAGGTGGACAACGTGCGGCGCCAGTCGGCCGCTTTCCGCAAGGTGGTGGTCGGCCGCATCGACCAGGTGGACCGCCACCCGCGCCGCGCCAATCTCAGGGTGTGCACCGTCAACATCGGCCGCAGCCGCCCGCTGCAGGTGGTGTGCGGCGCGCCCAACGCAACCGCCGGCGTGACCACCGCGGTTGCCCTCATCGGCGGCCGCATCAAGGACGGCCGCGAGATTCACAAGGCGCGCATCCACGGCATCGTCTCCTCCGGCATGCTGTGCTCGGCGGCCGAGTTGGACCTCGGTGATGACGCCTCCGGACTCATCATTTTCGACGCGGGAGTCACCGCCGGCGCCGACATCAAAACGCACCTGGCCCTGGACGACGCCATTTTGGAACTCAAACTCACCCCCAACCGCGGCGACTGTTTGAGCATGCGCGGCGTCGCCCGCGAAGTCGCCGTCCTGAGCGGCGCGCGCCTGACTGCGCCGGCGGTCAAGGCGGTGGCCGCCCGCAGCAGCCGCCGCGCCGCCATCAAAGTGGACGACAAAAACGGCTGCCCGCGCTACGCCGGCCGCGTGCTCAGCGGCGTCAACGCCGCCGCCGCCACCCCCGACTGGATGCGCGAGCGCCTGCGCCGCGCCGGCCTGCGCTCCATCGGCGCGGTGGTGGACGTCACCAATTTCGTCATGCTGGAACTGGGCCAGCCCATGCACGCCTTTGACCTGGCCAGTGTGGACGGCGGCATCATCGTCCGCCGCGCCGCCCGCGGTGAGCGCCTGCGCCTGCTGGACGGCGCGGCCCTCGCCCTCGGCGGCGACATGCTGGTCATCGCCGACCACCGCCGGCCGCTGGCCCTGGCCGGCATCATGGGCGGCGCCGCCAGCGGCATCAGCGAGGCCGCCACCGAGGTGCTGCTGGAGTCGGCATGTTTTGACCCGCCCACCGTCGCCGCCACCGCCCGCCGGCTCGGCCTCAACACCGACGCCGCCCATCGCTTTGAGCGCGGCGTGGACCCGGCGCTGCAAGTCGCCGCCCTGCACCGCGCCAGCCGGCTTTTAATCGACATATGCGGCGGCACCGCCGGCCCGGTGGTGGACCGCGCCAGCCGCCGCCATCTGCCGGCCAAAAAGCCGGTGCTGTTGCGCCACGCCCGCGTCCGCCGCGTGCTCGGTCAGTCGGTGGCCTCGGCGAAGATTGAAAAAATCATCCGCGGCCTCGGCATGAAAACCAGAAAAACGGTGGGCGGGCTGAAGGTGACGCCGCCCACCTGGCGCTGGGATGTGGACGCCGAGCACGATTTAATTGAGGAGGTGGCGCGGGTGAACGGCTACCAGCGGGTGCCGGTGGCGGCGGCCACGACAAGCCCGGCGTCGGCGCAACTGTCGCCGGAAAACCGCAGCCCGGTGGCGCGGTTGCGCGACTGTTTGGCGGCGCGCGATTTTCAGGAGGCGGTGACCTACAGTTTTGTGGCCCCGCAAGCGCAGGCGCTGTTTGACGATGCGCGCCGGGCGGTGCGGCTGCAAAACCCCATCGCCGCCAACATGCGCGACATGCGGATGAGTTTGTGGCCCGGCCTGCTTTTGGCGCTGGCGCACAACTACAACCGCCAGCACCGCCGCATTCGTTTGTTTGAGATTGGCGCGGTGTGGCGGCCGGGCCGCAACGGCGGCGCGCCGCGCGAAGAACAGCGCATTGGCGCCGTCGCCGCCGGCGCGGCGCTGTCGCGGCAGTGGGGCGCGCCGCCGCGCGCCGCCGATTTTTTCGACCTCAAGGGCGATTTGTGCGCGCTGTTGTCGCTGGCCGGCTTTGGTGACGGCGGCGGCGAGGGTGAGTTTCAATTCACCCCGGCGCGGCGGCGCGGGCTGCGCGACGGGCAGTGCGCGCGCCTAAGCCGCGGCGGAAAAAATTGCGGCTGGATTGGCCGCCTGTCGCCGCAGGCGGAAAGCTTTTTCGCCGTGGAGCAGGCGGTGTTTGCGTTTGAGTTGTCGCTGGACGCCGCGCTGGTGCGGCCGCTGCCGGTTTACCAACCGGCGCCGCTGTATCCGTCGGTCAGCCGCGACCTGTCGTTTTTGGTGGCGCAGGCGGTGGCGGCGCGCGATTTGCACCGCGCCATCCGCAAGTCGGCCGGCGGTTTGCTGAGCGCGCTGGAGTTGTTTGACGTTTACCAAGGCGCCCAGGGCATCGACGGGGCCGGGAAAAAAAGCGTCTCTTTCCGGTTGACCTTTCAGTCGCCCTCGCGCACGCTTAAGGACGCCGAGGTGGACGCGGCCGTGGCGGACGTGTTGCGCGCGCTCGGCGAAGAATTTTCCATTGAACTCAGAACAGCGCAGCCCGCATGACCACCGTCACCAAGTCCACTTTAGCCGGGGTTTTGTTCACCCGCATCGGCCTGAACAAGCGCGAGGCCGGCGAATTTGTGGAGCGGTTTTTCGGCCAAATCAAAAAAAGCCTGGGCGAGGGCCAGGCGGTGAAGTTGTCCGGCTTCGGCAACTTTGATTTGATTAAAAAAAGCGCGCGCCCCGGCCGCAACCCGCGCACCGGCGAGCCGGTGGCCATCACCCCGCGCACCGTCGTCACCTTCCGCCCCAGCGCAAAATTAAAAGCGCGCGTCGCCGCCGCCCAGTCTGAAACGCCGCCGCCGCAGAAGGAAAAATCATGAGCGCGCTGCTGGCCGGCCTGCCGAGCATTCCCGATAAACGCTATTTTGAAATCGGCGAAGTCAGCCGCATCTGCGGCGTCAGGGCGCATGTGTTGCGCTACTGGGAGCAGGAATTTCCGCAGTTGCGTCCCACCCGCCGCCGCAAACGCCGCTACTACCAGCGCCCCGATGTGGAACTGGTGCGCCAAATCCGCGTCCTGCTGCACGAGCAGGGCTACACCATCAAAGGCGCCCGCGAGTGCATAGAGCGGCAACAATCGGCCCACGCCAACCCCGCCCCTGATGCCGCAGGTGAAGCCGCCGAAGAACGCCGCCGCGTGATACGGGACATTGAGGCGGCGTTGGAATTTTTAAAGTAAAATCAAGGAATCGGGGCGTGGCGCAGCCTGGTAGCGCACCTGCATGGGGCGCAGGAGGTCGGAGGTTCAAATCCTCTCGCCCCGACCATTTTCTCACCGGCAACTATGACCGCCCCCT
>RKSH01000136.1 GCA_007570945.1 Gammaproteobacteria bacterium
GGCGTAGTCGGTGCCGGCGGTGGCGCTGCCGGAGGCGACGATGGGAATCGTAACATCGCCCGCGCTCATCCCGGACAAGGTGACGGTGAACACGGCGTTGACGGCGTTTGCCATCATGGCGTCGGTCGGCTCATTGCGCATCGCGTTATCGACGGCGATGGAATAGGTGATGGCGTCGTCGTCGTTCAAGGTGACCGATTGCGGCGTGCCGTACATGGTGCCGCTGCCGCCGCCGCTGGCTTGGATGGTGAAGGTCTCGTCGGCTTCGTTCACATCGTCGCCGGCGATGGTGATGGTGAAATTTTTGGCGCTGCCAGCGGCATCGGAAGCGCCGAAAGTCACGCTGCCGGTGACGGCCGAGAAGTCAGCCGCTTCGGTGGTGCCGTGGGTCACCGTCCAGGTGATGGCGGTGTCGGATGCGAACGCCGAGCCGGTGAGGGTGATGGTGTAGTTGGCGGTCTCAAAGTCGGCATCGGTCTCGGTGAGGGTGGCGGGGCCGGTGACGGTGAGCGTGGGGGCGGCCTCCCTGAACGACACGGTGACGCTGGCGGCGTTGTTGGTGCCGTGGCGGGTGACGCTGCCGCCGCCGGCGGCGACCGTGACGCCGGCCACCGGCGGCGTGGCCTGGGGGTTGGGAGCGGGGATGGCGACGGTGACGGTCTGCGTGGGCGAGGACGCGCCGAGGGCGTTGTCGTTGGGCAGGTTTATGGTGAGGTCGGCGGTGGTGCCGCCGGCCGGAATGACGACGCTGCCGGCGGCGCCGGAGACATCGTAACTGCCGCTGCTGCCGACGGTATACGGCACGGTAATGGCCGCGGCCGAGCCGGCCGAGGCGCCGGCCAGGGTGATGGTGAACGTGGCGGCGGCGCCTTCCTCCACGGTGGACGGGGCGCCGCTGGCGCGGGCAATGCTGACGGTAATCGCATCCGTATCCGTCACCATCACGTCGGCCACGCCGTTGTTGAGGGCGACGTAGGCGATGTCGCCGGCGGCGGAGGGCGTGCCGCCGGTGAGGGTGAGCGTCTCGGCGGCCTCGTTCAGGTTGTCGTCGTTGAGCGAGATGGCGACGGTGAAGACATTGGAGTCGCCGGGGGCGAACACCAAGCGGCCGCTGTCGCCGTCGGCGTCGATGATGAGGGTCGCGCGGTTGGCCATGGGCGTGGCGGCATCGATGTCGTATTCGGCGTCGTCCAGGCCGCTCAGCACGAACGGCACGGTCACATCACCGGTGCCGCCGCTGATGGTGATGCCGAAACTGGTGCCGGCGGCGGCGTTCTCGGCGACCGTGGAGTCGACGAAGTAGAGGGCGATGAGGATGTCGTTGTTGTCGGCGATGGCGGTGGTCGCCGGGTCGCCGTAGGCGGTGCCGCCGTCGGCCGTGGGGTCGGCGATGCCGACTTGCACGGTGAAAGTCTCGTCGGCCTCGTTCAGGTAGTCGTAGGCGACGGTGAGGGTGAAGGTTTTGGTGCTGGTGTCGCCGTCGGAGGCGCCGAAAGTGACGGTGCCGCCACGGTCGGAGGCGGCCACGAAATCGGCGTCGGCGGTGCCGCCATGGCTCACCGTCCAGGTGACGGTGGTGTCGGCGGCGAAGGCCTGGCCGCTGAGGGTGATGGTGTAGTCGCCGCTTTCCACGCCGCTGCGGGTGTTGTTCTCGGCGATGGTGGCGGGGCCGGTGACGGTGAGGGTGCGCACCGCATCCACAAAACTGATGGTGAACGCGCCGCTTTGTTCGCTTGCCGTGCCGCTGCGCATCACCGCGCCGCCGCCGGCCGCGGTGGTCGGCCCCGCGACCGCCGGGCTCGCCGCCGGGTCGGCGGCGGTCAGGGTGACGGTGAGGGTTTGCGCGGGCGCGCCACTGGTGAGCGAGGCGCTGACCGGCAGGGGGATGCTGATGGTGCCGCTGGTCTCGCCGGCATCGATTTGCAAACTGCCGGCGGCGCCGCCGACCTCGGCGATGGTGTAGCCGGGGCCGTCGAGGGCGACGGTGTACGGCACCGTGACGGCCGCGGCCGAGCCGGCCGAGGCACCGGCCAGGGTGACGGTGAAGCGCGCGGTTTGGCGCTCGTTAATCGCCGCGCCGCCGACCCGGGCGATGGACACGGTCATGGCATCGGATGCGGCGATGGTGAAAGTGAGGCCGTTGCCGCGCGCGGGGTCGGCGGAGGCGGTGGGCAGGACATAACCGCCGCTGTACTGGCCGGAGATGCTGACGCTGAAAGTGAACAGATGGAAAGTCTCGGCCGGCTCGTTCAGGTTGTCGGCGGCGATGGGGATGAGCAGATATTGCGGGGCGAATGAGTTGGCGGGGAAGGTGACGGTGAAGCCCTCGGTGGTGGTGGCTTCAGTGTTGCCGGCGCCGGTGCGCAGCGCGCCGAAGTCGCCGCCGGCCGCGCCGCCGGTGGGGAGGGTGGCGTCCACATCGGTGGTGGCGGCGGTGTTGGCGAGGCCGCTCTCGGCGTTGCTGCCGGGATGGTCGTAACCCATCGTCACCTGGCGCGCGGCCGGCTTGGTGGGCGTTAAGGTGACCACCGCGAACTCGCCCTCGTTGAGCGTAGTGTCGGAGGTGGTGATGTCGACGGTGAAGTTGTCGTTGTCGGCGATGGAAAGGCCGGTGACGCCGGTGCCGACATTGGTGCCGCCGTCGGCGGTGGCGTCGGCGACCGACAACACGACCGAGAAGCCTTCGCTGTCGGGTTCGTCCAAGTTGTCGTCGGTGATGTCAAAGGAGAATCTGCAGACATCGGCGCTGCAAGTTGCGTCGTTGGCGGGCCAGGTGAAAGCGCCGGTGGCGGCGGAGAAGTCGGCGGCGGCGGTGCCGGTGGCGCCGGCGGGGGTGGCCGTCCAGGTGACGACGGTGGCGGATGTGAATGGGTCGTTGCTGCCGGGGGCGAGGGTGACGGCGAAATACAAGGCGCCGGCGGACTCGGCCAGGGCGCTGCCGGTGGCGGCGGTTGAATAGTCGTCCGTGGTGCGTCTCAGCACGAATGTCCGCGCCACCGGCCGGGTGACGACATTTTGCGTGGCGGCGTTGTTCTCCGGCGACGAGTCCACGGCCACGCTGCCGACGCCGCTGCCGGGGGTGATGGCGCCGAGGGTGACGGTCAGCGCCTCGCTGGCGGTGTCGGCGGCATCCTGCGCCAGGCCGATGGTGATGGTGCCGCCGGTGGCGCCGGCGGGGATGACCAACATGCCGTTGGTGGCGGTGTTCGGGTCGACGGCGGCGGTGCGGTCGGTGTAGTCGGCGGCCGTGACATCGCCGCTGATGGCGTAGGCAACGGTGATGGGCCCGGCCGAGGCGTGGTCCATGGTCACGGTGAAAGTGGCATCGCCGCCCTCTTGCACCTGAAAGCCGGCGGTGTCGCCGTCGGCATCGCTGCCGGCGTTGGCGATGGAGATGCTGATGGCGTCGTTGTCCTTGATGGTGCGGGTGGCCTGGAACACGCCCACGGCGTCGTAGTTGATGTTGGCGTCGTCCACATTGTTGTCCACCCGGTCGGGGTAGTTGTCGGCGCTGGAAACCGCGACCAACTCGGCGGTGATGGTCTCGTCGCCCTCGTTCAGGTTGTCGTCGTTCAGCGTGATGCCGAGGCGGTAAATATCGTCGCCGTCGTTCACGGTGAAGGTGCCGCGGCCGGTGGTGCAAGTGCCGGCGTAATCGCTGTCGGCGGCGGAGGTGGAGGCCGGGTCGTAGTTGCCGGGCCAGGCGTAGTCGTATTGCGCCGGGTTGGCGGTGACTTGCGCCGCGCTGCCGCCGGTGGCGCTGCCGCCGAGGCAGTAGGTGAAGGTCAAACTACCGCGCGCGCCGGGGCCGTGATACTGCGCGAAGCGGAAATACATGGTGTCGGCGTGGTCGGTGGCAGTGTCGGCGGCGTCGGGCGAGGCGATGGGGCCGGCGCCCTCGCCGGTGTCCTGCGACTGGATGCCGTTGCCGCGCGCGCGCACCGTCCACTCCACCGGTTCGTCGTCGAGGAAGGTGACGGTGCGGCGGTCGGGGGTGCCGACTTGCACATTGAAGCCGAACTGCCGGGCGCCGCGCAGCACATACTCGCGCACCTCATGCGTCTCAATGATGGTGTCGTCGGCGCTGCCGGCCGGGGTGACGGTCCAGTCGTAGTAGCCGGCGGCGAGGGCGTCGGCGTAGTTGAAAGACGGGGTGTTAATCAGCGTGCCGGTGGGATACTCCAAAGTGAGCAGGATATTGTCCTCGCCGTAAACGACGCCTTCGGCGGCGGAGATGTTGATGCGCAAAGCCGCCGACTGGCCCTCGTTGACGGAAACCGGGTCGCCGAGGCTGATGGACACCGGGTCGGAGGCGGCGATGACCGCCTGTACCGGGTCGCCGATGGTCACGCCGGCGGGCGTGCCGGCGGCGAATGACAGCGCGATGCGGTAGTGCTCGTCGCGCTCGGCGCGCATGTCGTCCACCACCGCCCGCAACGCGCAGTTGTGCATCGCGTTGTGCGCGAGGGTGGCCGGCAGGGCGCAGGCGACGATGAAAAGGGTTTTGCCGGGGGCGTTGCAATCGTCCGCGCCGGCGTTCACCCAGTCGCTCTGGCAGGTGCGCCCGTTGCCGTTGAGGCCGCCGAAGTTGTGGCCGGGTGCGACATCGTTGGTGACGGTGAGGGTCACCGTTTGCGCGCTGCCAAGCGTGCCGCCGCCGCGCTTGGAGACAAACTGCACGCGCGCATTCGGCGTGCCGCCCTCGGTGGCGGCCGGGGACGGCGCGAGGACATTGAGGGTGTAGCCGTCGTTGTCGGCGATGGCGAGGTCGACGGAGCCGTAACTGATGCCGGGGTCGTTGGTCGGTCCGCCCAAGTGCAGCGTGAAGGTCTCGTCGGCTTCCATGAGATTGTCGTTGTTGATTTTTATGCGGAAGATATTGGACGAGGTCGGCGTGGCGGCGACGGTGGATTGGACCTGGCCGTTGCCGTTGCCCGCGACCGGGGCGCCGCGCCGGCCGCTGCCGGGCCCGACACCGCGGATTTCATATGCACCGCCGCCGACCACGAAGTCGGCCTCCGCGGCGCGATTCGGGTCGCTCGAGTCGAAAGTGACATACCAATACACACCGCTGAGGGTGGTGCCCGGGGAGGTGGTGCCGGCGGCGAGAACGATGTCAAATGTGGTGGTACTCTGGCCCTCGGCAACACTTTGGCCCGATTGCAATTGGGGAACGAGGACATGTTCGTCGCTCTCGAGGATGTTGAACAGTCGACTGCGACTGCGATTGGCGCCGGTGGAGCCGGGGTTGAGGTTGACGGAGACGGTTGTCCCCGCGAGACTGGCCGTAACGAAAGCGTCGTGATACAGGCGGAGGGTTTTGGACTCCAGGCCCTCTCTTGCCATGTCGTCGGTTACCGTCCAGGTCTGGGCATGGGACATCTGGGAGGCGCTTAGGTTGAAGCGGATGCCGGTGCGGCCGTTGGCGGTGAAGTTGCCGGTGGGGGCGCTGATGTCGGCGTCGGCGCCGATGATGACCGCCGAGATAATGCCGCCGGCGGGAATGGCGCCGGTGGCGGTGACCGTGACCGTGAAAGTCTGGCCCTCGCGCAAATCCAGGATAGGGGTGGCGCGGTTTTGGTCGCTGCCGCTGATGGCGAAATCAAGCGTGACCTGCCCCTGCGCCGCCTGCGGCAACAGGAAACCGCCCAGGGCAGCCAAGGCGAGGACGGCAATCGGGCATGAACGAAAGGTGCATTTCATTGGGAATTTTTGACGTGGCGTGGTCGGGATGGCGGGGAATGATAGCAAATAATCGGCTTATCACCGCATGATTTAAGCGGGATTTTATTCGCATCTTCATGCCGGTGATTAAATGTGGCGGGACTTCGCATAAAACTGCTGGCGAAACTGCCGTCGGAATCCATTCCGGTTGCGTTCTTCGCCCCCCAGTATCGCGGCATTCTCGACAAAATGTCCTACGGCAGCGGCGAGGCAACGCGGCCGCAACTTCACCCGTTGCGACTTGAACGGGTAATCATCCAAGCGGAGAACAAACTAAGGGCGCAATTTGCGCGGCCGAAAGATTTGCCGGCTGTGCTGAACTCCCCACCGTCCGGTGGTAAAATCACCGCCGTGCCACAATTTTCCTCAATCGCCCGCCCCTACGCCGAGGCTATTTTTGCGCTTGCGCGGGAGGCGGATGATTTTGACCGCTGGTCGGCGTTTCTGGCGCGCGCGGCGGTGGTGGCGGCGGACGCGCAGGTGGTGCGGCTGATTCAGGATCCGCGGGTGGCGCGGGAGACTTTGCTCGGCATTGTCGCGGACTTGTCCATCGAGAGCGAGGGCGAAAGCGAGGCCCGGCGGAATTTTTTGCGCCTGTTGATTGCCAACCGCCGCGCGCGGGCGTTGCCGGACATTGCCGCGCATTATGAAAGGTTGCGCGCCGAGGCCGAGGGGACGGTGGACGCCGAGTTGGTGACGGCCTTTGCCGTTTCCGATGCGCAAAAAGAAAAAATCGCCGCCGCCCTCGGCAAAAAACTCGGCCGCAAGGTGCGGCTTGGCGTCAGCGAGGACGGCGGCCTAATCGGCGGCGCCATCATCCGCGCCGGCGACATGGTCATCGACGCCTCGGCGCGCGGACAACTTGAACAACTCAAAAATGCATTGCGCGCATGAGCCGCGGCCACGGAATCGCCGGCGGCACGAGATGGCAATACCGGGGCGCAACGTTGCGCATACTGCAACAGCGGCCGCGGGCGGGCCGATAAGGTAGAATGCCGCAACGGCGCCGTCCGCATCCGCGGCTGGTCCTGGGCGATGCGGGATAGGATGCCGGCAGCCCATCGCCGCAACTCCGGCGGCGCTTATCACCGCAACAACCGAGGACTCTCGTTATGTTTGAATCGTTGGAATGGATTGGCGACTATCTGCCGGTGCTGGTGGTGGTCGCGCTGGCCGCGGTCACGGTGTTCAAGGGCGCCAAGCAGGTGCCGCAGGGGGAGGAATGGACGGTGGAGCGCTTCGGCAAATACGTCCGCACGTTGCGCCCCGGCCTGTCGGTCATCATTCCATATGTGGATTCCGTCGGCATGAAAGTGAACATGCGCGAGCGGGTGCTGGATGTGGATTCGCAAAAAGTCATCACCAGCGACAACGCCGCGGTCACCGTGGACGGCGTGACGTTCTACCAGGTGGTGGACCCGGTGAAAGTCAGTTACCAGGTCAACGACGCCGAGCGCGCGATTATGAATCTCGTCACCACCAACATCCGCACCGTGCTCGGCTCCATGAATCTGGACGACGCGCTGTCCAAGCGCGACAGCATCAACGCGCGCCTGCTGAAGATCGTGGATGACGCCACCGAGCCCTGGGGCATCAAAGTGACGCGCATTGAAATCAAGGACGTCTCGCCGCCGGATGAGTTGCTGGACGCGATGGCAAAGCAGATGAAATCCGAGCGCGAAAAGCGCGCCATGATTCTGGAATCCGAGGGGCGCAAACAGTCGGCCATCCTAATCGCCGACGGCGAGCGCGAGGCCGCGGTGTTGAACGCCGAGGGCGAGCGGCAGGCGGCGTTCAAGCAGGCCGAGGCGCGCGAGCGGCTGGCCGAGGCTGACGCCAAGGCCACGCGCGATGTGTCCGAAGCCATCACCCAGGGCGATATCAAGGCCGTCAACTTTTTCATCGCGCAGGAATACACCAAAGCCCTCGCCGCCATCGGCTCGTCGCAAAACAACAAGGTGGTGATGATTCCACTGGAGGCCTCCAGCCTCATCGGCTCATTGAGCGGCATCCTGAGCGTTGCAAAAGGCGCGCTGAGCGAGGACCAGGAACCGCACCGCGGGGGGCGCGAGTGAACTGGATGCACCTGCTGGACTGGAGCGGCTGGGGCTGGCAGTTTTGGCTGACCGCCGGGGCGGTGATGGTTATCATCGATGCGTTCATCATTAACACCGCCGTGGTCATGTGGTTCGGCATCGGCGCCGGGCTGGTCGCGGTGCTCTTGTACATTCATCCCGGGCTTTCGGGCCTGTGGCAACTGGGCGTGTTCGGCGTATCCTCGCCGCTGGCGTTGTTCGGCTGGAAATGGTGGGATAAAAAGCGCCCGCGCAAAGGGCCGGACCGCCTCCATCTCAACAAAAAAGGCGCCGAATACATCGGCCGTGTGTTCCCGCTGGAGGGCGCCATGGAGAACGGCATCGGCAGAATCAAAATCGGCGACACCTCGTGGACCGCCAAAAACAACCAAAACGCAAACCTGCCGGCCGGCGGCAAAGTGCTGGTGGAAGGGGTGCGCGGCACAACCATCATCGTCAAAAAATTTGAGGAGCAAACATGACAGCCCAAATCAACCCGTCCGAAATCAGCGACTTAATCCGCCAGCGCATCAAGAATTTTGACGCCGCCGCCGAGGCGCGCACCGAGGGCAGCGTGGTTTCCCTCACCGACGGCATCGTCCGCATCCACGGCCTGGCCGACGCCATGCAGGGCGAGATGCTGGAGTTCCCCGGCAATGTGCGCGGGCTGGCGCTTAACCTTGAGCAGGACTCGGTGGGCGCCGTGGTGCTCGGCGACTACGAGCACATCTCCGAGGGTGACACCGTGCAGTGCACCGGCCGCATCCTTGAGGTGCCGGTGGGCGAGGGCCTCTTGGGGCGCGTGGTGGACGCCCTCGGCGCGCCGGTGGACGGCAAGGGGCCGGTGGAATACGCCGGCACCTCGCCCATCGAGAAAGTGGCGCCGGGAGTCATCGCCCGGCAGTCGGTGTCGCAGCCGGTGCAGACCGGACTCAAGTCCATCGACTCCATGGTGCCGGTGGGCCGTGGCCAGCGCGAATTGATTATCGGTGACCGCCAAACCGGCAAGACCGCGGTCGCCATCGACACCATCATCAACCAGAAAGACACCGGCATTAAGTGCATCTATGTGGCCATCGGCCAGAAAGCGTCTTCGGTGGCCAACGTGGTGCACAAACTGGAGGAGCACGGCGCCATGGCGCACACCATCGTGGTCTCGGCCAGCGCCGCCGACAGCGCCGCCATGCAGTTCATCGCGCCCTACGGCGGCTGCACCATGGGCGAATACTTCCGCGACCGCGGCGAGGACGCGCTCATCATCTACGACGACCTCACCAAGCAGGCCTGGGCCTACCGCCAGGTGTCGCTGCTGTTGCGCCGGCCGCCGGGGCGCGAGGCCTATCCCGGCGACGTCTTCTACCTGCACTCGCGCCTGCTGGAGCGCGCGGCGCGGGTGAACGCCGAATACGTGGAAAAGTTCACCGACGGCAAGGTCAAGGGCCGCACCGGCTCGCTGACCGCGCTGCCGATTATTGAAACCCAGGCCGGCGACGTGTCGGCTTTCGTGCCCACCAACGTGATTTCCATCACCGACGGCCAGATTTACCTTGAGAGCGACCTGTTCAACGCCGGCATCCGCCCGGCCATCAACGCCGGCCTGTCGGTGTCGCGGGTGGGCGGCGCGGCGCAGACCAAAATCATTAAAAAACTCGGCGGCGGCATCCGCCTGGCGCTGGCGCAGTTCCGCGAGTTGGCGGCATTCGCCCAGTTCGCCTCGGACCTGGACGAAGCCACGCGCAAACAATTGGAGCGCGGCGAGCGCGTCACCGAAATGATGAAGCAAAAACAATACTCCACCCAGTCGGTGGCCGAGATGGCGCTGTCGCTGTTCGCCGTGAACGAGGGCTACCTGGACGAGGTGGAGGCCGGCAAGGTGGTGGCCTTCGAGGAAGCCCTCCAAGCCCACGCCCGCGCCAACCACGCCGACCTCCTCTCCACCATCAACCAGAGCGCCGACTACAACGACGACATCGCCGCCAAAATGAAAACGGCGGTGGATGATTTTGTGAAGAACCGGAGCTGATGATGACGTCCCATCAACCGAGCATGCAAGCATGAATGCCCGGCGTCTACCCACCCCAAGTTGTGGCGGTCAAGATAAAAACAACCGCATCGCGCTGATGCTGATGCTGGGGCCGTTGGTGGCGTATTCAACGGTTTCGCTCTTTTTCTCGCTTGGCAATGCAGTGGCAGCGCCTTTCCTGTTTGTTGCCATTGTAAAATTTTTTATTTCGTTGACGTTGGTTATTTATCTGTTGATTGCCGCTGGCAAGAAGATGACGACTATCGTTGCCGGCACTAAGAGCCACTGGCGCAGTTGGAAGTTGGCGGGCGTAACTTTGGGGCAAACCAATGATGTTTTCCTCGCCTTTTCGCTATTGTATATTGATGTCGCTGTAGCAAGTATTCTTGCGGCAGCACGACCGTTCTTCTATACGCTTATTGTGTCGCGGGCGTTTAATCGTCAAGGCCGCTATGAAAAAATCACCGGCGGGAAGTGGGCGCTTACCCTGCTCGCTGTGGTGGGTTGCGGGTTGGTCATCGCCAGCCAAAGTCGATATTTTGGCGCGGGCCTCACCTTTGCTACATTGATAGGTGTGCTATTGGCACTGGCAAATCCGTTGTTTAGCGGTTTTACTTCGCTATCCCTCAAGTGGGGCACCGATGTCAGCACAGCATTGGGCGACGAAGACACCGAGTCGCTGTTCCCGTTAGTCGGCGCGGCAATCGGGCTTTTTGCTAGCTCAATCCTATTCTTTGCGATTGGGTATTTCTTGCAAGAAAGTTTTGGTGCCCTCGGGTTTGGTGGTGTTGCGATGGCCGTCGGCTACGCCGTAATCGCTGGCGGATTGGGAGATACCCTTCATCGCTCGGCACTCTTGAAGACCTCCAACCTTGGCGTCAATTCATTGGGGTTTTTTCAACCGGCCCTGGCAATAGTCTGGCTCGGTGCATTCCCGTTAATCCCGCAAGTGGATTGGCTTCTTCATGCCATCCACTTGCAAGTAGACTTCCCATTAATCACGGTGCCGCATGTGGATTGGCTCATTGCCGGTTGCATTGCCGTCGTTGCCGCCAATCTGTTGCTGAACTTTCGGGCATCCGACCGCATCGCCTACAAGGCACTGGTGATAATCCTTTGGGCATCGGGGTTGTTCGTGTATTTACACGACGGCGTTGTGGCACCGCATTATTTTGCGGTCGTGAACACGGCGGCGTTGGTCTTCGTTTTGCTGTTGACTTTTCGCATGGAGCGCTTGATTCGGCGCACCGCCGATGAGGAAAACAATGCATTCACGGTGTTTCGGCAACTGGAAACCTTGGTGCGCTACGAGCGTATCAAAGCGGAAGTGCTGGAAGGAATTAAGGAGATTGATAAGCACCGCAAGGTCGGCGAACTGCGCAATGCGTATCGGAGGGTTAAAGACCTACTGCACAAGGCGCGCGATGAACCCACTGGCGGCGACACGCGGATGGCGGACAAGCTGGAACGCATTGAATCCGCAGTGGACAAACTGGCGCACTCCAAACAACAAGGCACCAACTTCGGCGAGTTTCTGGCGCTCGGCGCGATCGGAGTGATTCTGGCAGGGTTGTTGCTGTTTTTCACCGCGCCCGACCTCGGTGCCTACCCCGGCTACGGCTTCATGGTGGAGTTGATGTCGTTTGTGCTGGCGTCCATCATTGTATTCCTGCTTTTCAACATGTGGGATTTGGAGCGCGACCGCCGCCGGCCAATCCTCTTTAAGGAGAAAGACGGCCGATATCATGTCCATTTTTGGGATGATCGAGATGCAGACGACGCCCATCTCGAACGCCGCATTTCCATAATCATCTGCCTCGCTATGGTCGTTGCCTATGGCGCGCTCCTTTACTACAAGTGGCTGCTTTAAGCGGCGCACCGTTCTGCGTTATAATCCACTTTTCCCAACCGGTTTAATTCAAAATGCCAGGCGCGAAACAGATTAGCCCCCCAACCGAGAGTGTTGGAGGGACATCGGCGGTTTAGGCGGCCCGATAAACGATGTCCAACCACGTCTCGACAGCCCGGAACCAAATCCTTCTCGGCGACAACCTGCCGCACTTGCGGCGGATGGCGGATGCGTCGGCGGCGTTGATTTATATCGACCCGCCGTTCAACACCGGCCGGATGCAACGGCGCACGCGCATTAAAACCACGGCGGTGGCGGCGGCGACAGCGGGCCAAAGTGACGGTGGCGACCGCACCGGCTTCGGCGGGCGACGGTATGCAACCGAGGTCATCGACGACGGCGACAAAGGTTATGCCGATTCGTTCGACGATTACATTGGATTTTTGCGCCCGCGGTTAATCGAGGCGCATCGCATCTTGACCGCCACCGGCAGTTTGTTCTTCCACATCGACTGGCGCGAGTCGGCGCGCTGCCGGTTGTTGTTGGAGGAAGTTTTCGGCGGCGCGCGTCATTGCATCAACGAAATTATCTGGGTATACGACTTCGGCGCGCGGTCGAAGAGTCGGTGGTCACCGAAACACGACAACATTTACTGGTTCGCCAAAAACCCCGCCGATTACACCTTCAACTTCGACGCCATCGACCGCATTCCATACCTCGCGCCGGGCCTGGCCGGCGCCGCCAAAGCCGCGCGCGGCAAAACCCCGACCGACGCTTGGTGGCAGACCATCGTGCCGACCAACGGCGCGGAGAAAACCGGCTACCCAACGCAAAAACCGCGCGTGATTCTGGAGCGCATCGTGCGCGTCCACTCCAACCCCGGCGACACCGTGCTGGACTTCTTCGCCGGCAGCGGCACCACCGGCGCCGCCGCGGCAAAGCACGGCCGGCGGTTTGTGTTAATCGACGAAAACCCCGAAGCCGTTCGCGTGATGCGGCAACGGTTGGACGGGTCGGCGAATACAAGTCCGCCGACGCGCAACAAGCCGCGGCCGGTGCATGCGCGGGAATTTCATGGGGTCGCGGGCGCGGCGGAGGCCCAGGCGCGATGAAAATCAAACTGGAAAGCGTCTTTATTTCCGACTTGGACAAGGCGCTGGCGTTTTATGTGGATGTGCTGGGCTTTGTCAAAAAGCGCGATATGCCGCTCGGCGACACGCGGCTTGTGACCGTGGTTTCACCCGATGAGCCGGATGGCGCCGAGTTGCTGCTGGAGCCGAACGGCGAACACCCGGCGACCCGGGCGTATAAGCGGGCGATTTATGACGAGGGTATTCCGCTGACCGCGTTTTTGGTGGATAATGTCGAGTCCGAATACGCGAGATTGAAGGCGCGAGGCGTCTCGTTTCGCTCGGGCCCGGCGTTATGCGGCGATACAATGACCGCCGTGTTTGACGACACATGCGGCAACCTGATTATGATTTATCAGGCCGCCGATGAACAGTGAACGACACTTATCACTCCGGTAAAAAATCATGCAGTGCAACATCGTGGAAATCATCGGCGCGGTGGTCGATGTGCAGTTCCCGCAGGGCGCGGTGCCGCGGGTGTATGACGCGCTGACCATCGCCGGCGGCGGCTTGGCCATGGAAACGGGAGCCGGCCCGCGCAAAATCATGGAATCGTTCAAGGCAAAGGGGGGTTACTGATGCCCGGCGCGAAAGAAATCCGCACTAAAATCAAAAGCATCCAGAACACGCAAAAAATCACCAAAGCCATGGAAATGGTGGCGGCGAGCAAGATGCGGCGGGCGCAGGAGCGGATGTTGGCGGCGCGGCCCTACGCGCGGCGCATCCGCGGCGTGATGGCGCACCTGGCCCATGCGCACCCGGAATACCGCCACCCCTGGCTGGCCGAGCGCGAGCCGCGGCGGGTGGGTTTTGTGGTGGTCAGCACCGACCGCGGCTTGTGCGGCGGGCTGAATGTGAATCTGTTCCGCGCCGTGGTGGGCGCCGTTTCCGAATGGCGCGGACGCGGCGCGGAGGTGGACTTCACCGTCATTGGCGCCAAGGGACTCGGATTCTTCCGCCGCCTCGGCGGCAATGTGGTGTCGCACGCAACCCAGCTCGGCGATGCGCCGGCGCTGGCCGACTTAATCGGCGCCATCAAGGTGATGCTGGATTTCTACGACGAGGGGAAACTGGACCGCATCTTCATGGTGCACAACGATTTCGTCAACACCATGACCCAGTCACCGCTGGTGGAGCAACTCCTCCCCGTCACCTTGCACCGGCCCGAGGCGCAACTGCAGCACCACTGGGACTACATCTACGAGCCGGACTCAAAGGAAGTCTTGGACGCGCTGATGCTGCGCTATCTGGAGTCGCTGGTGTACCAGGGCGTGGTGGAAAACATCGCCAGCGAACAGGCCGCCAGAATGGTCGCCATGAAA
>RKSH01000117.1 GCA_007570945.1 Gammaproteobacteria bacterium
CGGGCGTTGACGTGGCGGATTGGAATCTGGGCGGTGTTGTTTGCGCTCCTGGTGGGGGGAATGTACAGCGGCGTGATTACGCCGGGCGGTTCACTGCTCGGCGGCGGGGCGGCTACAACACATACACAAAAATAAACAGCCCCACCCACACGGTGTCAACGAAGTGCCAGTACCAGGCGCCGGCCTCAAAGGCGAAGTGGTGGTCGGGCTTGAAGTGGCCGCGCAGGCAGCGCAGCCAGATGATGAACAGGATAACGGCGCCGATGGTGACGTGCAGGCCATGGAAGCCGGTGAGCATGAAGAAAGTGGCGCCGTAGACGCCGGTGCCGAGGGTGAGGCCCAACTCGGAATAGGCGTGGACGTATTCGACCGCCTGGTAAAACAGAAACAGCGCGCCGAGCAGCACCGTGACGGCGAGCCAGAACAGCAGTTTGCCGCGCTGGTTGTTCTGCAGCGCCCAGTGGGCAATGGTGACGGTGACGCTGGAGGCCAACAGCAGCGCGGTATTGAGCAGCGGAATGCCCCAGGCGCCGATGGTGGAGAACTGGCCGGGGGCGACGTCGGCGCGGTCGGCGCCGATGAACTCCTCGCCGCCGGGGCCGGCGGTGGGCCAGCCGCCCTCGTAGCCGAACCACAGCAAATCGTTGTCGGCCAGCCACGGCACGGCCAGGGCGCGGGCGTAAAACAGCGCGCCGAAGAACGCGCCGAAGAACATCACCTCGGAAAAAATAAACCAGCCCATGCACATGCGAAACGACATGTCCACGTCGCGGTTGTAGTGTCCGCCCTCGCTCTCGCCGATGACGGCGCCGAACCAGCCGAACATCATGAAAACCAAAACGCCGCCGGCCGCGCCCATCAGCCACGGTCCGGCGGCCAGATGATGCAGCGTCATGGCAAAACCCAGGCCCATGCTGAACAGGCCGACGGTGGCGACAATGGGCCAGTGGCTGGAGTGGGGAACGTAATAGTGGCCGGCGGCGCTCATGTTTTTTCTGCGGCCGCGGTTGCGGTTGAGTCAGCGGCGGCCTCCGCATTGTAAAACATATACGACAAGGTGACGGTGTGCACCGCCGGCGGCAGTGCACGGTCCACCACGAAGCGCACCGCCATTTTGCGCTCCTCAAAAGGGGCGAGTTGCTGGTTGGTGAAGCAGAAGCATTGGATTTTTTTGAAGTACCGCGAGGCGTCAAACGGCGCCACGCTGGGCACCGCCTGGCCGGCGGTGGCGCGGCGGGATTTGCTGCGCGCGAGGTAAAACACCTCGGTGACGGCGCCGGGGTGGACCGTCACCTTGCGCTGCAACGGGCGGAACTCCCACTGCAAACCCGGGGCGGTGGCGGCGGTGAACTCCACCGTGACGTCGCGCGCCACATCCGGCGCATGGCCGGCCGCGGCCCGCTCGGTGACGGTGCCGGTGCGGCCGCCGACGCCGGTGATTTCACAGAACAAATCGTACAGCGGCACCAACAGGTAGCCGAAGCCGAACATGGCGACGACAACCACGGCGAGTTTGGCGGTGAGGGCTTTGTTGGCGCGCGCGCTCATTGCACGACCAACAAACCGAGCACAAAAAACCCGGCGGCCACCACGGCCAGCGCCAGCGCCAGACGGCGGTTGCGCGCGGTGGTTGCGGGAGTTTGCGCGGTGGACACGGCCGTCGCGATGGGCAGGATGAAATTCATCTTCGCGGTGGTTGCGGGAGTTTGCGCGGTGGACACGGCAAACGGCTCAGGCGATTTTCGGCGGCGTGGTGAAAGTGTGCGCCGGCGGCGGTGAGGGCAGCGTCCATTCCAGGCCCTCGGCGCCCTCCCACACCCGGGCGTCGGCGCGCGCACCGCCCATGATGCAGCGGACGACGATGTAGACAAACAGCAGTTGCGCGATGCCGAGGCCGAAAGCGCCGATGGTGGACACCATGTTGAACTCGGTGAACTGCAGCGCGTAGTCGGGGATGCGGCGCGGCATGCCGGCGAGGCCGAGAAAGTGCTGCGGGAAGAAGGTGATGTTGAAGAACACCGCGGTCAGCCAGAAGTGCCACTTGCCCAGGGTTTCGTTGTAGCGGTGGCCGGTCCACTTCGGCAGCCAGTAGTAGGCGCCGCCCATCATCGCCATCACCGCGCCGGAGAACAGCACGTAGTGAAAGTGCGCGACCACGAAGTAGGTGTCGTGGTACTGAAAGTCGGCCGGCACGATGGCCAACATCAGCCCCGACAGGCCGCCGATGGTGAACAGAAAAACCACCGACACCGCAAACAGCATGGGCGTCTCAAAGGTCATGGCGCCGCGCCACATGGTGGCCACCCAGTTGAATATCTTCACCCCGGTGGGCACCGCGATGAGCATGGTGGCGTACATGAAATACAACTCGCCGGCCAAGGGCATGCCGACGGTGAACATGTGGTGCGCCCACACGGCGAACGACAGGAAGGCGATGGCCGCGGTGGCGAAGACCATGGAGTCGTAGCCGAACAGCGGCTTGCGCGCGAAGGTGGGGATGATTTGCGAGATGATGCCGAAAGCCGGCAGAATCATGATGTACACCTCGGGATGGCCGAAGAACCAGAAGATGTGCTGGAACATCACCGGGTCGCCGCCGCCGCCGGGATCGAAAAAGGCGGTGCCGAAGTGGCGGTCGGTGAGCAGCATGGTGACGGCGCCGGCCAGCACCGGCATCACGGCAATCAGCAGGAAAGCGGTGATGAGCCAGGTCCACACAAACAGCGGCATCTTCATCAGCGTCATGCCCGGCGCGCGCAGGTTGAAGATGGTGACGATGATGTTGATGGCGCCGAGGATGGACGACACGCCCATCATGTGGATGGCGAAGATGGTCATGTCCACACCCATGCCGCCCTGCACCGACAGCGGAGCGTAGAGCGTCCAGCCGCTGGCCGGGCCGCCGTCGGCGGTGAGCAGCGAGCCCAGCAGCAGGGTGAAAGCGAAGGGCAGAATCCAGAAACTGAAATTGTTAAGGCGCGGCAGCGCCATGTCCGGCGCGCCGATCATCAGCGGCACCTGCCAGTTGGCGAAGCCCACAAAGCCCGGCATCACGGCGCCGAAAATCATGACCAGCGCGTGCATCGTGGTCATCTGGTTGAAGCGCGCCGGGTCCAGCACCTGCAGCCCCGGCTCGAACAACTCGGCGCGGATCAGCAGCGCCATCAGGCCGCCCACCAGCAGCATCAGAAGCGAGAACACCAGGTACATGGTGCCGATGTCCTTGTGGTTGGTGGTGGTCAGCCAGCGCATGATGCCGTAGGGCTGCGCGTGGTTGTCGTGGGAGACGGTGGTGTCGATGCTTGCCATGGTGGGGTTTACTCCGCTGCCGGTTTAGCCGCCGACGGTGACGGTGGGGTCAACGTCGGAAACGGTTGCGCCGGGGTCAAGGGTGACGGTTTCGGTGATGTTGGCGGCGGAAGCGGCGCGCTCGCCGAGCCAGGCCTCAAACTCGGCCGCCGGAACGGCGCGCACCACGATGGGCATGAAGCCGTGGTCCTTGCCGCACAACTCGGCGCACTGGCCGCGGTACACGCCTTCTTTTTCGATCACCGCCCACATCTCGCTGACATAGCCGGGGATGGCGTCCTTTTTAATGCCGAGTTTGGGCACCCACCAGGCGTGTATCACGTCGTTGGCGGTGAGCACGAAGCGCACCTTCTTGCCCACCGGCAGCACCAGTTCGTTGTCCACCTCCAGCAGGTAATGCTCACCCTTGGCCGCGCGGTTTTCGATTTGCTCGCGCGGCGTGGACAGGCGGCTGTAGAAACTGTAGCCGCTGTCCATGTATTCGTATTCCCAAAACCACTGGTAGCCGGTGATTTTGACGCTGAGGTCGGAGCGCGTGGTGTCCTCCATCTCAATTAAGGTGAGCGTGGACGGCACCGCCATCACCACCAAAATCACCGCCGGTATCACCGACCACAGAATCTCCAGCCGCGTGTTGTGCGAAAACTGCGCCGCCCGGTGGCCGCGGCTTTTGCGGTGCGCGAATGTGGAATAAAACATCACCCCGAACACGCCGATAAAAATCACCACGCAAATCCACAGAATCAGGTTGTGCAAATCCAAAATCTGCGCGGCCATGGGCGTCACCGGCGGCGGCAGGTTTAAGTCCCACGCGGCGCGCGCCGGGGCGCACATCAAAACCAGGGCCGCGGCGAGGGTGGGGGTGAGGGCGGGGGCGATGCGGCTCATGGGGCAAATCATAGCACAGCCCGGCGCGCCGCTATAAAAAACCGCCGCCGGCGTGGTTGCGAAAGGCGCCCACCTGGCGCACGTATTCCATCACCGTGGACGGGTTGCGGTGGCGCGTGACTTCCATAATCTTAAAAATGGAGGCGCCGTTCACCACCGCCACCGTGACAAACCCAACGCGAAAGGAGCGCGTCGTCACCGCCGCCGGGTCCAGCCCGATGCGCCCGGCGTAGTCGCGCACCAGGCGGCTCAATTCATAGCGCGTCATGGGCCGGCCGCTGGGCGCGCCGGCGGCGTCCAGGGATTGAAACACGTATTCTTCCGCGCGCAGCCGCGCCGCCCCCAGCCAGGCGCGCAACCGCATCACCGGCAGAATGCGCCGCCCCCACGGCACCGGCACCCGGCCGGGGCCGGTTTTGGAGCGGCGGATGTGCAGGAATAAATTCAGCGCATCGCCCTCCGGCGGATACACAAAGCGCAAATCCCGCACTTTCAAAGCCAGCAACTCGGAACGCCGCAGCGCCGCGGCGAAAAACACCGCAATCAACGCCGCATCACGCCGCCCGCGCAAACCTTTGCCGCCGCTGCACAGGCGCAGCATGGCGAGGATGTGGCGGTCGCTCAGCGGAAAGGCCTGCCTCGGCGCAAAATCCCGCCGCCGGTTCAGCCCCTGCAAAAACCGCCTCAGCCAGGGGCGGTCAATGGGCGGCGCCAGCCCGGCCTCAATGTAGGCGTTGCTGATGCCGCAACAGTACGCGCCAATGCTCACCGGCGACAGCGCGCGCCCGGTGGAACCGCTGGGGCGGGTCGCCATCTCCCAGATAAACCACTCCACCGTCTTGCGCGACCCGGCCAGCGGCTGCAGCCCGTGCCGCGCGCAAAATTCCCGGTATTTGCGCCAGCCTTGGTCATACACCTTGCGCGTGTTGTCGGCCAGCGCAAACTTCATCACCTCCGCCGCCC
>RKSH01000188.1 GCA_007570945.1 Gammaproteobacteria bacterium
CCCCCGGCCCCGGCTTACGCCGCCCCGGCCTTTCCCGTGCCGCCCCTGAGCGCGCGGGAACAGTGGGCGCAGGAAATTATCGCCCGCTGGAATCGAAAACACCGCGCCCTGAAGCCGGGCGCAGCCCCCGCCGGCGAGAGCGCGGAACAGCGGCTCGACCGTGAAATCCGCGAGACCACGTTGGTGATGACCGACGCCGAGGCGAGGGAGTACGAGGACGCGTGGTGGGTGGAAATAGAGCGCCGCGAGCGGCTAAGCGATTTGGGCATCGTCGAATCCATTCCGGCGGAAGAGTCCGACCGCCGGGTGCGTGAGGCGATGGCACGCTGGCGGCGGGAGCGGGGGTTGTAAAAATCAGCGGGATTTTTTATTCCCCCGGGAAGCCGGAGAAGGAGCACTCGGATGATTATTGTCAGCCCGCAGGCGGAGGCGAATCTCTTGGGTATTTTGCAGAGTTACGAACTGCAGAACCCGGACATTGCCGCGCGCTTTGATGCAGAATATAAAAAAATCCGCGGCCTCATCGACCGGTTGCCCCGAATGTATCGGGTGTTTCACCACCCGGACTACCGTCGCGCGCACATGATGCGGTTTCCGTATTCCGTTATCTAACCGTGAGATTTCGCCCACCGTGCGCAAAATCGTCGCCATTGTCCATAAGCGCCGCCGGCCGGGATACTGGATGGATGGCCGCGTGATGGAAGAATCGGCGGTTTATTTGGCCGCCGCTGGCCGTTGATTGGAGGGCGGAAACCCCGGCCCCGCCACGGACATGGCATAACCCCCTGAATCCACTATACTTTCCCCACATCCGCCCGGGCCGCCCCCGCCGCTGAAAACCTTAAAAAAAACCCTAATCTTCTTGACACCTGCAGGTGGGAATTCCTATAATCGCCTGCCCTTTGAGGATGGGCCTCAAAGGGGTTTACTGGCGGAGGGCTGATGCCGACGATTAATCAGTTAGTGCGGAGGCCCCGGCGGCGGGCGGGCAAGAAGTCCAATGTGCCGGCGCTGGGGGCTTGTCCGCAACGGCGCGGGGTTTGCACCCGGGTTTACACGACCACGCCGAAGAAGCCGAACTCGGCTTTGCGCAAGGTTGCCAGGGTGCGGTTGACCAACGGCTTTGAGGTGACCACCTACATCGGCGGCGAGGGGCACAACCTGCAGGAGCATTCGGTGGTGCTGATTCGCGGCGGCAGGGTGAAGGATTTGCCCGGCGTGCGTTACCACACCGTGCGCGGTGCGCTGGATACTTCCGGCGTGAACGACCGCCGCCAGGGGCGGTCCAAATACGGGGCGAAGCGGCCGAAGTCCTAAGGGGCACGGCGAACACGGAGGCTCATCACGCTCGCCGCCGCTTTTGTGCGGCGTTTTTTTATTTTTTAAACCGGCGGGGGCCGGCGCAAAACCGGGCGCCGCCAACCGCCGCAACCACAAAAACAACAACCGGAAAAAAGGCAAATGCCAAGACGCAGAGAAGTGCCGAAACGCGAGATTCTGCCCGACCCGAAATACGGCGAGCAGACGGTGGCGAAGTTTGTCAACGTCATCATGCGCGACGGCAAGAAGTCCATCGCCGAGCGCATTCTCTACGGCGCGCTGGACATCATCGGCGGCCGCGCGCGCGGCGAGACGCCGCTGGCGGTGTTCAACCGCGCGCTGGACAACGCCCGGCCCATGGTGGAGGTCAAGTCGCGGCGCGTCGGCGGCGCCACCTACCAGGTACCCCACGAGGTTCGGCCGCAGCGGCGCACCGCGCTGGCCATGCGCTGGCTGGTGGAGGCGGCGCGCAAGCGCGGCGAGAAATCCATGACCGCGCGCCTGGCCGGCGAGTTGCTGGACGCCGCCGAGAACCGCGGCGGGGCGGCGCGCAAGCGCGAGGAAACCCACCGCATGGCCGAGGCCAACAAGGCCTTTGCCCACTACCGCTACTGAGCCGCCCGAGGACTTCCCCCATGCCCCGCACCACGCCCATCACGCGCTACCGCAACATCGGCATCATGGCGCACATTGACGCCGGCAAGACCACCACCACCGAGCGCATTCTGTTCTACACCGGCATCTCGCACAAACTCGGCGAGGTGCACGACGGCAACGCGGTCATGGACTGGATGGAGCAGGAGCAGGAGCGCGGCATCACCATCACCTCCGCGGCCACCACCTGTTTCTGGAAGGGCATGGACCAGTCGCTGCCCGAGCACCGCATCAACATCATCGACACCCCCGGCCACGTGGACTTCACCATTGAGGTGGAGCGTTCCCTGCGCGTGCTGGACGGCGCGGTGGCGGTGTTTTGCGCGGTGGGCGGCGTGGAGCCGCAATCCGAGACGGTGTGGCGGCAGGCCGACCGTTACGGCGTCCCGCGCCTTGCTTTTGTGAACAAAATGGACCGCGCCGGCGCCAACTTCAGCCGCGTGCTCGGGCAGTTGAAATCACGCCTCGGCGCCAACCCGGTGGCCTGCCAGATTCCCATCGGCGCCGAGGACGGTTTTCAGGGCGTGGTGGACCTGGTGAAAATGCGCGCCATTTACTGGGACGACGGCACCAAGGGAACCCGCTTTGAGGAGCGCGACATTCCCGAGCACCTGGCCGAGGAAGCCGCCCGCATGCGCGCCGTCATGGCCGAGGCGGCCGCCGACTCCAGCGAGGAGTTGACCGAAAAATACCTCACCGACGGCGACCTCGGCGCCGCCGACATCCAGCGCGGCCTGCGCGCCGCCACCATCGCCAACCAGGCGGTGTGCGTCCTGTGCGGCTCGGCGTTTAAGAACAAGGGCGTGCAGAAAATGCTCGACGCCATCATTGATTACCTGCCCAGCCCGGCCGATGTGCCGGCCATCCACGGCCTCGCCGACGGCGGAGACGACTCGGTGGAGCGCCCGGCCGACGACGGCGCGCCCTTTGCCGCCCTGGCCTTCAAGATTGCCACCGACCCGTTTGTCGGGCAGTTGGTTTTCTTCCGCGCCTATTCCGGCGTGCTGCGCTCCGGCGACGGCATTTACAACCCGGTCAAGCGCAAGCGCGAGCGCGTCGGCCGCATTTTGCAGATGCATTCCAACGAGCGCCGCGAGATTAAGGAGGTGCGCGCCGGCGACATCGCCGCGGCGGTGGGCATTAAGGACGTGTCCACCGGCGATACGTTGTGCGACCCCGCCGCCGCCGTCACCCTTGAGCGCATGGAGTTTCCCGAGCCGGTGATTTCCCAGGCCGTGGAGCCGCGCACCAAGGCCGACCAGGAGCGCCTCGGCATCGCCCTCGGCAAACTGGCGCAGGAGGATCCCTCGTTCAAGGTGCGCACCGACCACGAATCCGGCCAGACCATCATTTCCGGCATGGGCGAGTTGCATCTGGAAATCATCATTGACCGCCTGCGCCGCGAGTTCAGCGTGGACTCCAGCGTCGGCAAGCCGCAGGTGGCCTACCGCGAAACCCTCACCGCCCGCGTCGAGCAGGAATACAAATACGCCAAGCAGACCGGCGGCCGCGGCCAGTTCGCCCATGTGCACCTGCGCGTTGAGCCGCAGGAGCGCGGCGGCGGCTTTGAGTTTGTGGACAAAATCAAGGGCGGCGTCATTCCGCGCGAGTATATCCCGGCGGTGCAAAAGGGCGTGGAGGAGGCCATGCAGTCCGGCATCGTCGCCGGCTACCCGGTGGTGGATGTGCAGGTGACGGTGTTTGACGGCTCTTTCCACGAGGTGGATTCCTCCGAGTTCGCCTTCAAGACCGCCGCCGGCCATGCTTTCCGCGAGGCCGCGCGCCGCGCCCGGCCGGTGCTGCTGGAGCCGGTGATGTCGGTGGAGGTGGTGACGCCGGAGGATTACATGGGCAATGTCACCGGCGACCTCAACGCCCGGCGCGGCGTCATCCACGCCATGGAGGAGGCGCCCGGCGGCAAGATTATCCGCTGTGAGGTGCCGCTGGCCGAGATGTTCGGCTACGCCACCTCGCTGCGCTCGGCGACCCAGGGGCGCGCCACCTATTCCATGGAGTTCACCAAATACGCCCCGGCGCCGTCCACGGTGGCCGAGGTGGTGTTGAAGAAAGCCAGTTGAAACAATGAAAATCTCCGGCAACAAAATCCGCATTAGCCTGAAGGCTTTTGACCACCGCATGATCGACGCCTCGGCGCGGCAAATCGTGGACACCGTGCTGCGCGCCGGCGCCCAGGTGCGCGGCCCCATTCCGCTGCCCACCCGCATTGAGCGCTACACCCTGCTGCGCTCGCCCCACGCCGACAAAAAATCCCGCGACCAGTTTGAAATTCGCACGCACAAAAGAATCCTGGACATTGTGAATCCCAACGACAAAACCGTGGAAGAGTTGATGAAACTCGACCTGTCCGCCGGCGTGGACGTGGAGATTAAAACCTGAGGGGATGACCATGCTCGGTTTGCTCGGCAAAAAAGTTGGCATGACGCGGGTGTTCCGCGACGACGGCGAGTCGCTGCCGGTGACGGTGGTGGCGGTGACGCCCAACCGCGTCACCCGCCGCAAAACCCAGGCCGCCGACGGCGTGGACGAGGTGCAGCTCACCTGCGGCCGGCGCGCCGCCAAGCGCGTCACCAAGCCGGCCGCCGGCCTGTTCGCCAAGGCCGGCGTCGCCCCCGGCCGCCTGCTGCGCGATTTTCGCCTGGCCCCGGGCGAGGGCGGCGACCTTGCCGTCGGCGGCGAGATTGGCGCCGAGTTTTTCACCGCCGGCCAGTTTGTTGATGTGCGCGGCGTCACCATCGGCAAGGGCTTCGCCGGCGTCATGAAACGCCACGGCTACGGCGGCGGCCGCGCCACCCACGGCAACTCCAAGGCGCACCGCAAACCCGGTTCCATCGGCCAGAACCAGGACCCCGGCCGCGTCTTCCCCGGCAAAAAAATGGCCGGGCGCATGGGCGGCGTCGCGCGCACCTGCCAGAATCTGGAGGTGGTGCGGGTGGACGTCGAGCGCAATCTCCTCCTAATTAAGGGCGCCGTCCCCGGCGCCCGCGGCGCCGACTTGGTCATCCGCCCGGCGACCAAGAAACCGGCGCCCGCCATCGGCGATTCCACCCCCGGCTACACCGCCCCCGGCGCGCAAACCACCGTTTCCACGACTGAAACCGCCGACCCCGCCCCCGCCGCCTAAGCC
>RKSH01000065.1 GCA_007570945.1 Gammaproteobacteria bacterium
AAGTGCGCCATGCGCACGCCGCCGAGCAGCAGCAGCGCGACCACCACCCCGGCCGCCACCAGCGCCGCGCCGAGGTCGGGCTCCAACAACAGCAGCGCCGCCACCACCGCCAACACCGCCGCCGGCACCGCCGCCACCCGCACGCTGCCCAGCCGCTCCCGGTGGCGGGCGATGAAGGCGGCGGTGAACACGGCGATGCAAAGTTTCGCCAACTCCGAGGGCTGCACCCGCAATGCGCCCACCGCCAACCAGCGGCGGCTGCCGTTCACATCAATGCCCACCACCAGCACCAACGTGAGCAGCGCCAGCGCGGCCAACATCAGCAGTGGCGCGGCGCGGCGCCAGAATTCGGTGCGCACGAAAAACGCCGTGACGCCGGCGCCCAAGGCAATGGCTAACGCGCTGAGATGTTTGCCGAGCAGCCCGCCGCCGGGCGCCGAGGCCGAGGCCACCATCACCACGCCGCCCGCCAGCAGCGCGCCGAACACGCCGAGCAGGGCCAGGTCCACATCGCCGCCGCGCCGCGCGGCGGCGCGAATGACGCGGCTGCGGCCGGCCGGCATTGCGCCCGCGCCGCTCACGCCGCCTCCTGCGGCAGGCGCGCCACCTGCGCGCAAAAATCATCGCCGCGCGCGGCAAAGTTTGCATATTGGTCAAAACTGGCGCAGGCCGGGGAGAACAAAACGGTGTCGCCGGCCTCGGCAATGGCCGCGGCTTGGGTGACGGCGGTGGCGACGGTGTCCACCACGGTGACCGCGGCCCCGCCAACGGCGTCCGCGATGCGCGGACCGTCGCGGCCGAGCACGATAACGGCGCGGGCGCGGGCGGCGGCGGCGGCGGCCGGGGTGAAATCGGCGCCCTTGCCGTCGCCGCCGGCGATCCACACCGTGCGGCCGGCCGGCGCGCTCATCAAAGCGGCGGCGGCGGCGGCCGGGTTGGTGCCTTTGGAGTCGTTAATCCAGGTGACGCCGCCGGTGGTGACGGCGGCGGTGGCAAAACGGTGCGGCAGGCCGGCGAATGCGGTGACAGCGCCGGCCATGCCGCCGGGGTCGGCGCCGGCCGCCTCGGCCAGGGCCATGGCGGCCAGGGCGTTCTGGAGATTGTGGGCGCCGCGCAGGTGCATGGCCTTGGCGGCCACCAGCGGCCGGCCGCCGCGCGCCAGCCAGTCGCCGCCTTGGTGCCGGGTGATGCCGTAGTGGTTGGCGGCGGCCGGCGGCTGGTGGCCGAAAGTGACGGCTGGCCCATGCACTTTCATCGCCCGCACCACCGGATCGTCGCGGTTGACGATGCAAACGGCGGCGTTGCGGTAGACGCTTTCCTTGAGCGCGGCGTAGGCGGCGGGGTCGGGGTGGCGGTCGGCGTGGTCGCCGGTGACATTGGTCACGACCGCGGCGCGCGCGGCCAGGGAGGCGGTGGTTTGCAGTTGGAAACTGGAGAGCTCCAGTACAAAAACGGCGGCGGCGGTATCCAGAATGTCGAGCGCGGGCGGGCCCAAGTTGCCGCCGGCGACGGCGTTGATGCCGGCGCCTTTGCAGATGGCGGCAGCCAGGGCGGTGACGGTGCTCTTGCCGTTGCTGCCGGTGACGGCGAGCAGCCTGGCGCCGGGTTGCTCGACTTTAATGGCGCGGGCGAACAGTTCAATGTCGCCGAGCGCCTCGCAATCGGCGGCGCCGACGCCGGCATCCGCCGGGTCAATGCCGGGGCTCAGCACAACAGCGGCGGCGCCGCGCAAAAGTTCACGGTCAAAACCGCCGGTGCGCACGGCCACCTCGGGAAATTCATCGCGCAACGTTTGCAGATGCGGCGGCGCCGCGCGCGAGTCGTTGACCGTCACCCTCACCCCCCGCGCGCGCAGGTGGCGGACGCAGGACAGGCCGGTGTCGCCGAGTCCGAGGACGACGGTGGGCGCGTTTGCCGCCGCGGCTTTCACCCTCACCGCACCTTCAACGTGGCCAAGCCGGCCAGCACCAGGACCAACGTGACAATCCAGAAGCGGACGATAATTTTGGGCTCCGGCCAGCCTTTCAATTCAAAATGGTGGTGCAGCGGCGCCATGCGGAACATGCGGCGGCCGAGAATTTTGAACGAGGCCACCTGCAAAATCACCGACGCGGTTTCCACCACAAACACCCCGGCCATCAGCAGAAAAACAATCTCCTGCCGCACAATGAGCGCCACCACGCCGAGGGCGGCGCCCACCGACAGCGCGCCGATGTCGCCCATGAAAACCTGCGCCGGGTAGGTGTTGAACCACAAAAACCCCAGCCCGGCGCCCACCAGCGCGGCGCAGAACACCAAAACCTCACCGGCGCCGGGGATGTGGGGGATGCCGAGGTAGGTCGAGAACACGGCATGGCCGCCGGCGTAGGCGAAGATGCCGAGGGCGCCGGTGACCAGCGCCGCCGGCAAAATGGCGAGTCCGTCCAGGCCGTCGGTGAGGTTCACCGCGTTGGAACTGCCGACAATTAAAAGATAGGCGATGACGATGTAAAACACGCCGAGGGGAACGGAAACGCCCTTAAAAAACGGCACCAAGAGCGCGGTCTCGGCCGGCGTCACCGCGCTGTAATACAAAAACGCCGCGGCCAAAATTCCGAACGCGCTCTGCAGCGCGTACTTGGCCCAGGCGCCGATGCCGCGCGCGGTGTTGCTGCGCAGTTTAAGAAAGTCGTCGAGCCAGCCGACAAAACCGAAACCGATGCAGGTGAGCAAAATCACCCAGATGAAGCGGTTGGCGAGGTCGGCCCACAGCAGCGTGGACAAAACCACCGAAACCAAAATCAGCGCGCCGCCCATGGTCGGCGTACCGCTTTTAATGTGGTGGGTGGGCGGGCCGTCGTCGCGCACCGGCTGGCCCAGTTGCCGCGCATTAAATTTGCGAATCATGGGCGGCCCCAGCCACAGGCACACCAGCATGGAGGTGAGCACGCCGCAGATGCCGCGAAACGTCAGATAGCGGAACACATTGAGCGCCGAAAGCCACTCGTATTCCGCCGCCAGGTGGTTTAGGAAAAACACCAGCACCGGTCATTCCTCCCGCAGGCCGCGCGCCACGTTTTCCATTGCCATGCCGCGCGAGCCTTTAATGAGAAAAACCGTGCGCGGCCCGGCGACGGCGCGCAGGGTCTCGGTCAACTCGCCTTGGTCCTGAAAATGCCCGGCCTCGGGGCCGAAGCCGGCCGCGGTGTCGCGCGACAACGGGCCGAAGGCAAACAGCCGGGCGACGCCCTTGCTGCGCGCGGCCTCGCCCAGCCGGCGGTGCAGTTGCGCGGCGGCGGCGCCCAATTCCAGCATGTCGCCAAACACCGCCACCCGCTCGCCGTCATATGCGCTCAGCACCTCAAGCGCGGCGCGCGCGGAACTCGGGTTGGCGTTGTAACTGTCGTCCAGAATCAAACAGCCGTTGCGGCCGCGGCACCGCGCCAACCGCCCGGCCACCGACGGCGCCTGGGCCAGGCCGGCGGCCGCCATGTCCACGGTCGCCCCGGCGGCCAGGGCGGCGGCGGTGGCGGCGAGGGCGTTCACCACGTTGTGGCGGCCGGGCAGCGGCAGGCGCACGGCAAAAGTCGAGCCGTCCACCGTGACCTCCAAATCGCTGCCGCCGGTGTGCAAACGGTAGTCGCCGTACACATCGGCGCGGGCGCGGTCGTCCAAACCGAAACTGCGCACGGTGAACCGTTCATCGGCCATCCCGCGCCATAACTTAAAGTGCGCGTCGTCGGCGTTCAGCACCGCCACCCCGCCTTCGCCGAGACCGTCAAGAATCTCGCCCTTGGCGCGCGCCACCTCCAACTCGCCGCCCACCCCCTCCAGATGGGCGGCGGCGGCGTTGGTAATCACCGCCACCGTCGGCCGCGCCATTTTGCTGAGCCTGGAGATTTCCCCGGCGCGGCTCATGCCCATTTCCACCACGGCGAAGCGGTGGTGTTCGCGCAGCCGCAGCAGGGTGAGGGGGACGCCGATGTGGTTGTTGAAATTGCCGCGGCTGGCCAGCGCGGTGTTGTCCGCCGCGCCGAAAATGGCGCCGAGCATCTCTTTAACCGTGGTCTTGCCGTTGCTGCCGGTGACGGCGACCAAGGGAATGGTGAACCGCCGGCGCCAGGCGGCGGCCAGCGCGGCCAGGGCGGCGGTGGTGTCGCTGACCGTGAGCTGCGGAATGGCGGCGTCCACTTTGCCGCTGACCACGGCCGCGGCGGCGCCGGCCGCGGCCGCGGCGGCGACAAAATCATGGCCGTCGTGGCGCGCCCCGCGCAGGGCAAAGAACAGCGCGTTGCCGCCGCAAGCGCGGCTGTCGATGCTGACGCCGTCCACCCGCACGTCTTCACCGTGCAACTCGGCGCCGAGGGCGGCGGTGATTTCGCCAAGGCGCATCATGCAACCAGTTGCGCGGCGAGCGCGCGGTCGCTCATGGCGACACGGCCGGCGGCGGTGTGCTGCACGGTTTCGTGGCCCTTGCCGGCGATGAGCACGGTGTCACCGCCGCCGGCGCGGGCGACGGCCCGGGTGACGGCGGCCGGGCGCGGCCTCTGCACCTCGGCCCTGCCATCGCCGATGCCGGCGGTGACGGCGTCGATGATGGCCGCCGCATCCTCACCGCGCGGGTTGTCGTCGGTGACAATCACGCGGTCGGCGCAGCGCGCGGCCACCGCGCCCATGAGCGGGCGTTTGCCGCGGTCGCGTTCACCGCCGCAGCCGAACACGCAGGACAGTTCACCCGCCGTGTGCTCGCGCAATGACAGCAGCGCTTTTTCCAGCGCGGCCGGGGTGTGCGCATAGTCCACCACCACCAACGGCCGCCCGCCCCCACCGCCGAAAGCCTCCATGCGCCCCGGCGGCGGCGGCAACTTCGGCATGACGCCGGCGATGTCGTCCGCCGCGCAGCCCGCCGCGCCTAACATGCCGGCCACCGCCAGCAGGTTGTCCACATTGAGCCGGCCGAGCAGGCGCGAGGCGAAAGCCAGCCCGCCCCACGGCGTGGCCGCCCAGATGTGCAGGCCGCGTGGCAGCAGCTCCACCTTTTGTGCATGAATGTCGCCGCCGTCGCCGAAAGTGAGCACCCGGGTGGCGGCGGAGCATCGCCCGGCCATGTATGGCGCGCGCGGGTCGGCGGCGTTGAGCAGCGCATTTTGCAGGCCGGGGAAGGCGAACAATCGCGCCTTGGCCGCGGCGTACGCGTCGGCATCGGCGTGGTAGTCCAGATGGTCTCGGCTTAGGTTGGTGAACACCGCGGTGTGAATTCCAAGGTGGTCGAGGCGGTGCTGGGCGAGGCCGTGGGACGATGCCTCCAAAACCACCGCGCGCGCGCCGGCCGCGGCCAGCCGCGCAAGTTCGGCGCGCACCCGCACCGCATCGGGCGTGGTCAGCGGCAGCGGCCGCAGTTCACCGCCGGCCAGGCCGGCGCCGAGGGTGCCGAGCAACCCGCAACGCCGGCCGAGCAGGCTGAGCGCGGTGGCGGCGAGGTGGGCGCAGGTGGATTTGCCGTTGGTGCCGGTTACCGCAAGCAACCGCAACTTGCGCGACGGGTGGGCGTAAAAACGGTCGGCAATGATGCCGGCCTTTAGGCGCAGGCCGGGGACGCTGATGACGTCGCCGCCCCCACCCTCACCGTCGACTAATGGTCCGCCGTCGCGAACCACGGCGGCGGCGCCGGCTTGTTGCGCGGCGCGGATGTGGCGGCGGCCGTCGTCGCGCAGGCCGGGCATGGCGAGGAACAAGCCGCCGCGGCCAATCTCGCGGCTGTCGCAGCTGAGGTGGGTGACGGCGGTGTCGGCGGCGCCGCTGAGGTCGCCGCCGAGGCCGGCCAGCAGCCGGTGAAGGCCGGCGGCGGGTGCGGGCGCGGCGCTCATGTCCGGCCCCGCGCCGCCGCACTGACGCCGTCCGGCGGAATGTTCAGCATGCGCAGCGCGCGCGCCATCACCTTCTGGAACACCGGCGCCGCGGTCTCACCGCCGTAATATTTATCGCCGCGCGGGTCGTCCAGCACCGCCACCATCACCAGCCGCGGCCGCGAGGCCGGGGCCAGGCCGGCGAGGATGGCGGTGTAGCGGCCATCGGCGTAGGCGCCGTCCATGAATTTTTTCACCGTGCCGGTCTTGGCGGCGACGCGGTAATGCGCGATGCGCGCCTGCGCGGCGGTGCCGTCGGCGGCGGTGGCCTGCTCCATCATCGCGCGCACCGCCCGCGCCGTGGCCACGGTGAACACCCGTTGCCCGGGCCGCCCGGAAGCATCGCCCGGGCGGCGCACAACCGTCAGCGGCGCCATGATTCCGTCGTTGGCGATGGCGGTGTAGGCGCGCGCCAGTTGCAGCGCGGTGACCGACAGGCCGTAGCCGTAGGACAAACTGGCGCGCTCAATGGGGCGCAAAGCGACGCCGCGCGGGAGGACGCCGGCGGACTCGCCGGGCAGGCCGCTGGCCGGCGGCTCGCCGAAGCCGAGGGCGGTGAACAAATCCTGCAGCGCGCGCGGCGGAAGTTTCTGCGTGATTTTGGCGATGCCGACGTTGCTGGATTTGGCGACCACGCCGCCCAACGTCAACTCGCCGAAGTCGCGCGCATCGCGCACCGGCCGGCCGCCGATGCGCAGCCAGCCCGGCGAGGTTTGCACGCGGTCGCCCACGGATGCGGCGCCGCTTTCCAGCGCGGCGGCGATGGTGAACGGTTTGATGGCCGAGCCCGGCTCAAACACGTCGGTGACGGCGCGGTTGCGCAGACGGCGGGAGGTTAAACCCTTGCGGTTGTTGGGGTTGAAGGCCGGCACGTTGGTGAGAGCCAGCACCTCGCCGCTTTGCGCGTCCACCACCACCGCCGAGCCGCCGGCGGCGCGGTGGCGGTGGGCGGCCTCGGCCAGTTCCCGGTAGGCGATGCGCTGCAGCCGGGAATCCAGACTGAGGCGGATATCACCGCCGTCGCGCACACCCTTCAGCACCAACTCATCCACCGGGTTGCGCCGCAAATCCAGCAGCATGACTTTTTCGCCGTCCTCGCCGCGCAGCGTTTCCTCCAGTGCAAGCTCCATTCCCTCAATGCCGCGCATGTCAACGTCGGTGAGGCCCACGGCGTGGGCGGCGGCGGCGCCGGCCGGATAGTAGCGGCGGTATTCGCGCAGCAGATGCACGCCGCGCACCCCAAGTGCGCGAATCGGCGCGGCTTCAGTCGGCGGCAGGTGGCGTTTGAGGTACATAAAACGGCGGCCGCGGTGGGCCTCCAATGCACGCCGCAATGTTTGCCGGCTAATGCCGAGTTGTTTGCACAGCGCCGGCCATGACCGCGGCGCTTGGGCAAGTTCACCCGGCACCGCCCACACCGAGTCCACCGGCGTGCTGACCGCAAAGGCGACCCCGTTGCGGTCGCTCAGCACGCCGCGCGCGGCGGTGACGGTGACTTCGCGCTGGTGGTGCTTTCTGCCGTAGGCCTGCCACTCGCCGGCGCTCAGCGCCTGCAGGTACACGGCGCGCGCGGCGAGCACGCCAAAAGCGGCGAGCATCACGGCCGCAACCACGCGAGCGCGCAGGGCGTAGCGCGGCGCGCGGAAAACTTTTTTGCGGGCGTTGCGGCGGCGGCTCACGGCTGCGCCCCCGCCGCGGCCACCCGCGTCGCCGGCCGCAGCAGCAGATAATGCACCGCATCCGGCGGCGGGTTGTGCATGCCGAGTTCGGCCCGCGCCCGGCTTTCCACCCGGCGCACCGTCCACGTGGCCTGCTCGACCAGCAGTTTTCCCCACTGCTCGTTCAGGCGGTCGTGCTCGCCGGCCAGTTGCTGGATGTGCATGAACGCCGCCAGATTCTGGTGGCGCACCTGCACCAGTTGCAGCGCCGACAGCGCCACCGCCAGGCCGGCGCCGGCAATAAGCAGCGCGCTACGCATGGGCGCCTCCGGCGCTGCGCTCGGCGACCCGCAACACGGCGCTGCGCGCGCGGGGGTTGGCGCGCACTTCTGCGGCCTGCGGTTTTTGCGCGCGGCCGACGGTCTTCAGCAGCGGCCGCAACTGCGCCGCCGGCACCGGCAGGTCGGGCGGGAACGGGTCGCCCTTGCGCGCATCCTGCATGAAACGTTTAACCATGCGGTCCTCCAGCGAATGAAAACTCAGCACCGCCAGCCGGCCGCCGGCGGCCAAAAGTTGCACCGCCTGCGGCAGCGCGGCGCGCAACTCCTCCAGTTCACGGTTGATGTGCATGCGGATGGCGCGGAAAGTGCGGGTGGCCGGGTGCTTGCCGGGCTCGCGCCCCGGCACCGCCGCCGCCACCAGCGCGGCCAGTTCGCCGGTGGTGCGCACCGGCCGCCGGGCGCGGCGCTCGCACAAAAGGCGCGCGATGCGGCGGGCGTATCGTTCCTCGCCGAGGCGGCGCAGCACGCGGTGCAACTCCTCCTCGCCCGCCGCCGCCAGCCACTCGGCGGCGCCAACCGCGTCGGCCGGATCCATGCGCATGTCCAGCGGGCCGTCGCGCAAAAAACTGAAACCGCGGCCGGCATCGTCCAGTTGCGGCGACGACACGCCGAGGTCAAACACGATGCCGGCGGCGGCGCGCCCGCACAGCAACGGCGCCGCGCGGGCGGCAAGTTCGGAAAACCTCGCGCAAACCATGTGCAGCCGCGCATCACGCCCTGACATGTCCCGCCCCCGGTCCACCGCCTGCGGGTCGCGATCCATGGCGACCAACATGCCGCCGGCGCCAAGCCGCGACAGAATGGCGCGGGCGTGGCCGCCGCCGCCGAAAGTGGCGTCCACATATGCGCCGGACTCTTGCACATTCAACGCTTGCAACACTTCGTTCACCATCACCGGCTTGTGCGCCACCGCCGCCGCCCTCACAGGGAAAGGTCTTGCAGTTCCTGGGGCAGGCCGGCAAAATCAGGCTCCTCGCGGAGCGATTCCTGCAGGAGCTCATCCCATTGCGCCTGGTCCCAGATTTCAAATTTGTTCCCCCGCCCGAGCATGCGCAGGTTTTTGCCGAGTCCGGCGTGCTTGCGCAGCGGCGGCGTCAGCAACACTCGCCCGCTACGGTCCATGTCGCAGTCGGTGGCATGGCCGAAAATCAGCCGCTTCAGCCGCTCGGCTTTCGGGTGGTTGCTGAGATTGTTCAGTTTGGCCGCCATTTCGTCCCACTGCGGCAACGGCAACATCCACAGGCAGCGCGCGTCCGGGGCAATGGTGACGACAAGCCGCCCCCCGCACTCCTCCTGCAGGGCCCGCCGATAGCGGGTCGGCACCGCCAGACGCCCCTTGGCGTCCAAACTTAAATCGCTGACCCCCCGATACATGATTCCTCCCGGCGCAAATGCCGTGCGTGGTTATGGTCTGTTTTACCACTATTAACCACTTTTTACCACAGCCATGGCAAAAAAAATTTCCCCATCAGGGGAAGCCGGAAAAAACCAATAAAATCAAGGAGATAAAGTCGTGTGGCGGATACAAGGGTGAGGGTTTTGCGGCCGCCGCTCAGGCCAGCCGCTCAATGGCCTTGAGCACGTCGCGGCGGCTGATTTGGCCCACCAGGCGGCCGTGGCTAACCACCGGGTAGCGGCGGAAGTTGTCCTCAATGAACAGCTTGGCCACGTCCACCACGTTCATGTCGGCGTCCACCGTTTCCACCTTGCGCGTCATATACTCGTCCACCCGGCCGCCCCAGCCGCGGTGGTAGCCCACTTCCAGAGCCACGCGCAGGCAGTCTTTTTCCGACAGCATGCCGGCCAGGTGGCCGTGGCTGTCCACCACCGGCGCGCCGGAAATGCGCTTTTCCAAAAGCACCCGAATCGCCTCCATCACGCCCATCTCCGGAGTGAAAGTCACCAGCGAAGCGGTCATGCAATCCCGAACTTTGGCCGCGGCGAGCATGGGGGGAGTTTACATTAAAGGCGCCGCGGCATTGGGGCGGCGGGTCATTGGGGCTTGCCACAACGTTGGCAGGCGCCGTCGGGGCCGGCGCCGCCGCAACTGCCGCGGATGGCGCGGCGACCGCACAGGACGCCGATGGCCATGGCGGCGACGGCGGCCAGCACCACGGCGAAAGTGAACAGGAACGTCAGCATGGCGGTTGCCTCATGAATGCTCAGGGGCCGAAAGGCGTGGACGCCAAGCCGGCGTCCGGGTTGTCGGGGCTTAAATATAGCGCAAAAGCCGGGCTTGCCGATGCGCTGAAGCCGGAGCCAAAACTGTTGCGGCGGATGAAGTAGGCGGCCACGCCGTGCTCGCGGGCGAAGCGCAGGCCGGCGGCGGCGCCGAGGACGAGCAGCGCGGTGGCCAGGCCGTCGGCGGTCATGGCGTCGGCGGCGACCACCGTCACCGAGGCGGTGGCGTGCTCCACCGGGCGGCCGTTGCGTGGGTCGATGATGTGCGACCAGCGGCGGCCGTCGCGCTCGCGGAAGTTGCGGTAGTCGCCGGAGGTGGCCACCGCGTTGTCGCCGGGGGTGAGCACGGTGTGCACCGCGCGGGCGCCGCGCCGGGGGCGTTCCACGGCGACCCGCCACGGGCGGCCGGCGGGATTGGCGCCGCGGGTGCGAATCTCGCCGCCGATGTCCACCAGAAAATCCCCCAGCCCACGGCCGGCGAGGTGGCCGGCCAGGGCGTCCACGGCGTGGCCCTTGGCGATGGCCGACAGGTCCAGGCTGAGTTCAGGGTGAAGTTTGCGCAACGCCGGCGGCGCGGTGCGGGCGCGCAGTTTGCGGTGGCCGACCCGCGCCCGTGCGGCCTCTATGGCGGCGGCGGGCGGCGGCGGCTGATTTTGCGCGGTGGAATCGGCGCCCGAGCCGAAGCCCCACAATTGCACCAGCGGGCCGACGGTGACATCAAACACGCCGCCGCTTTGCTCGGCGAGGGCAAGGGCGGCGGCCGTCACCTGCGCCAGTTGCGGCGACACCGGCCGCCAGTCGGTGGCGCGGTGGCGGTTGAAGCGGGAGATTTCGGAGTCAGCGTCATATGTGGACATCTGCGCGTTGATGCGCGCCAAGATTTGCTCCAGTTCGGCGCGCAACCGCGACTCGTCCACGGCGGCCGGGGGGTTGGCGACGGTGACGGCGTAGTACGTCCCCATGGTGGCGCCGCGCATGTGCAACGCGGAACCGCCGGGGCCGCAGGCCGGCAACAGAAGCGCGCAGGCCGGAACGGTGAACCGGACCAGCGGAATGATGAGCCGGCCGGGCCGGATGGTGAACCGGACGGGCCGGGCGGCGGCCACCGTCAACCGCCGAAGTCGTCCAGCATGATGTTCTCGCGCTCCACGCCGAGGTCCTCCAGCATGCTGATGACCGCGGAGTTCATCATGGGCGGACCGCATAAATAGTACTCGCAGTCCTCCGGGTTGGGGTGGTCTTTGAGGTGGTTGTCCAGCAGCACCTGGTGGATGAAGCCGGTGTGGCCGTCCCACTTGTCCTCGGGCAGCGGGTCGGATAGGGCGACGTGCCAGGTGAAGTTTTCGTTTTCCCGGTCCAGCATGTCGAAGTCGTCGACGTAAAACATCTCGCGCCGGCTGCGCGCGCCGTACCAGAAAGTCATCTTGCGTTTGGTGCGGATGCGGCGCAACTGGTCGAAGATGTGCGAACGCATGGGCGCCATGCCAGCGCCGCCGCCGACGAAGATCATCTCGTTGGCGGTGTCGCGGGCGAAGAACTCGCCGAACGGGCCGCAGATGGTCACCTTGTCGCCGGGCTTTAGGTTGAAGATGAACGAGGACATCAGCCCCGGCGGCGCCTCGGGGTTGTTGGGCGGCGGCGTGGCGATGCGGACGTTGAGCATGATGATGCCCTTCTCCTGCGGATAGTTGGCCATGGAATAGGCGCGGAACAGCGGGGCGGCGGCGGTGGAGACATAGCGCCATAAATTGAAGCGGTCCCAGTCGGCGCGGAATTCCGGCTCCACGTCAAAGCCGCTGAAGTTGACCCGGTGCGCCGGGCACTCCACCTGAATGTAGCCGCCGGCGCGGAAATCCACGCTCTCGCCGGCCGGCAACTCCAGCACCAACTCCTTGATGAAAGTGGCCACGTTGTGGTTGGAGCGCACCGTGCATTCCCAGCGGCGGACGCCGAACACTTCCTCCGGCACGCGGATTTTCATGTCCTGCTTGACGGTGATTTGGCATGACAAACGGTCGCCGGCCAGGGCCTCGCGCTTGTTGATGAAGGTTTGTTCGGTGGGCAGGATGGCGCCGCCGCCATCCAACACCTTGACCCGGCACTGGCCGCAGGTGCCGCCGCCGCCGCAGGCCGAGGACACGAACATCTGCGCCTCGGCCAGGGCGCCGAGGAGTTTCATGCCCACCGGGGCGCTGATGGTTTTCTCGCCGTTAATCTCCACCGCCACGCTGCCCGAGGCGACCAGCCGGGCGCGCGCGCCGATAATGATGAACACCAGCGCCACAACGATGGCGGTGAAAGCGGCGACGCCGAGGGCGATCTCGGTGAGGGCGGCGGACTCCATGGACTCGGCGGCGCCTTACAGTTGGATGCCGGAAAAGGCCATGAAACCGAGGGACATCAGGCCGACGGTGATGAAAGTGATGCCGAGGCCCTGCAGGCCGTCGGGGACGTCGCTGTATTTCAATTTCTCGCGCACCCCGGCCAGGGTGGCGATGGCCAGCGCCCAGCCGATGCCGCTGCCGGCGCCGTAGACCACGCTCTCGCCGAAGTTGTAGTCGCGCTCCACCATGAACAGGGTGCCGCCGAGGATGGCGCAGTTGACGGTGATGAGCGGCAGGAAGATGCCGAGGGCGTTGTAAAGCGCCGGGAAGAAACGGTCCAGGGTCATCTCCAGAATCTGCACGGTGGCGGCGATGATGCCGATGTAGCTGATTAGGCCGACGAAACTGAGGTCCACCCCGGGCAACCCGGCCCAGGACAGGGCGCCGGCCTTGAGCACGTACTGGTAAACCAGATTGTTGATGGGCACGGTGGTGGACTGCACCACGAAAACGGCGATGCCGAGGCCGATGGCGGTTTCGATCTTTTTGGAAATGGCGAGGAACGTGCACATGCCGAGGAAAAAGGCCAGCGCCAGGTTTTCCACGAAGATGGATTTGACCAGCAGGCTGAGGGTGGCCTCCATCACAGCACCTCGGTGCGGTGCACCTGGTGGATTTGGTATTCGCGCTTCTCCACCTGCCCGGTTTTCCACGAGCGCACCAGCCAGATGGTGAGGCCGATGATGAAGAACGCGCTCGGCGGCATCAGCAGCAGGCCGTTGGGCACATACCAGCCGCCGTCGGTGGCCACCGGCAGAATCTCGTAGCCCATCAGTTTGCCGCTGCCGAATAATTCACGAATGACGCCGACGATGATGAGAATGAGGCTGTAGCCGAGGCCGTTGCCGAGACCGTCGAGAAAGCTCATGACCGGCCCGTTCTTCATGGCGTAGGCCTCGGCGCGGCCCATGACGATGCAGTTGGTGATAATCAGGCCGACGAAGACCGAGAGTTTTTTGCTGGTGTCGTAGGAGTAGGCCTTGAGCACCTGGTCCACCACAATCACCAGCGAGGCGATGATGGTCATCTGAATGATGATGCGCACGTTGCTCGGCACATGGTTGCGGATCATGCTCACCGAGAGGTTGGACAGCGCGGTGACGCTGGTCAGCGCGAGGCACATAATCAGCGAGGTGGTCAGCGAGGTGGTCACCGCCAGCGCCGAGCAGATGCCGAGAATCTGCAGGGTGATGGGGTTGTTGTTGATAATGGGGTCGAGCAGAACCCGGCGTGCTTCGGAGGACATGGCGGTGGCGGCAGTGTGGTCGGCTGGGGAATATTACATTAATTTTCCGCCGCGCG
>RKSH01000062.1 GCA_007570945.1 Gammaproteobacteria bacterium
CGCTCATGTGTGACGCGCGCTGGCGGTTTGTGAAGGGTATACGACTTCACCTTTAGTCCGTAGTGGGGCTGTGCTTTCGGCGGCACGGATTGTTATGCGGCGTTCTGTGCGCGCGGAGGGTTTCATCCGGAAGACTGGGGCGGGTGGGTGCGGGTCAAGGAAAATGCCGTGGCGCTTCTGGGGCAACACAAGCCGGGCAGCCTTGGCGGAAAACGCATTTACCTGAGCAGCGTCACCGACCCGTACCAGCCGCTGGAGAAGAAACTGCGCCTGACCCGCGCGCTGCTGGAGGTACTCGTGGCGCACCGGCCCAAACTTGTGGTGCAAACCAGAAGTCCGCTGGTGGCCAGGGATTGCGATGTGTACCAAAGGATTGAAAAAGCCGGCGGGCGCGTTCAGGTGAACATGACCATCACCACCGATGATGAAAACATTCGCCGCGCCTTTGAGCCGTATTGCCCGTCCAACGCCGCGCGCATGCGCGCCATCGGCCGGGTGGCGCAAGCGGGCGTGGATGCCTGCATCACCATGACTCCCCTGCTGTTGGTTTGCGACCCGGATGGCTTTGTGGAAAATTTATCCGCCACCGGGGTGAAAAAATTTATCGCACAACCGTTTCACTTCGGCAGGGGCAGATTCGTCGCCCAGACGCGCGCTGAGGCGGTGGCGGTGATGGCGGAAAAATTAAACTGCGGCGAGGCCGAATACCAGGCGCGCTATTTGCGGCATTACCGGCGGGTGTTCGCCAAATTGAAACGGGGCCTGCCCCATCTCGGCGAGGGCAAGGACGGTTTTGCCCCGCCGTTCTGAAAACTACCCGGCGGCCGGGTCAAACTCATCCACCGAAATCGCCGCAAAAACCGCCGCCCGCTCCGCCGTCAATTGCGCCGCCTCCTCCGCGCTGAGCGCGCCTTCCTCGGCCAGCGACTTCACCCACGTCTCAAACGCAACGCCAACCGGCTGGGTGCGGCATTCTTTGCGCAGGCGTTTTTCCACTTTTTCCGCATGCAGAACGGCGCTGAGGGCGTGCTCCAGCCGGCCGGTGACATCGGCGGCGTCGGCGCTGCGGTAAATGCCGTTCACCAGCCGCTCGCGCGCCGGCCCCGGCGTGGTCATCAGCGCGGCGATTTTCGCGCCGATGCCATCGGCCGGCGGTGAGGGGCGAAAACCAAAGGGCGCCGCCGCCAACCGCAACGCCAGCGCCGCCGCGCGCGAGGGAAAATTGTGCAGCACATCGCGCAACGCCGTTTCCACCTCGGCCAGGCTGTGCTCACAGGCCCAGGCCAGCAGCGGGCGGTCCTCTTCCGGCGCGCCGTCTTCGTGGAAAATTTTCAGCGCCGCGCTGCACAAGTACAAATGCCCCAGCGCATCGGCGAAGCGGCCGGCGATTTTTTCCTTGCGCTTAAGCGCGCCGCCGAGCAGCAGCAGCGACACATCGGCAAGCAGCGCAAAGGCCGCGCACCATCTGGCCACCCGGCGGTAATATTTGCGCTCGCTTGGACCGGCGGCGGACGGAACCTTAACCGTGAACCCGCCGCCGACGGCGCGGACAAAAGCGCGCACCGCATTGCCGGCGGTGTAGCCCAGGTGTTCGCACAGCACGCGGTCAAACTCGCCCAGCGCATCACCGCCGTCACCGTCGGCGGCGGCCATCTCGCGCAACAGAAACGGATGGCAGCGCATGGCGCCCTGGCCGAAGATAATTAAACTGCGGGTCAGAATGTTGGCGCCCTCCACGGTGATGGCGATGGGCAACTGCTGGTAGGCGGCGGCGAGGTAGTTGGCCGGGCCGGCGCAGATGCCGCGGCCGCCGTGGATGTCCATGGCATCGCACACCACGCGCCGCCCGCCCTCGGTGAGATGGAACTTGACCATGGCCGAAATCACCGACGGCTTTTCCCCCTGCAACAGCGCGGCCAGGGTCAGCCGCCGGGCGGCGTCCATGGCGTAGGTGGTGCCGCCCATGCGCGCGAGCACTTCCTCCACGCCTTCAAATTTGCTGATGGGCAGGTTGAATTGGCGGCGCACCCGCGCGTAGGCGCCCGTGGCGGCGCAGGCCAGTTTGGCCATGGCCACGCCGGAGGCCGGCAGCGAAATGGCGCGGCCGGCGGCCAGGGATTCCATCAGCATGCGCCAGCCTTTGCCGATGCCGCCGCGGCCGCCGATGACCCAGTCCAGCGGAACGAAGACCTCGTCGCCGCGAATGGGGCCGTTCATGAAAACCGCCGACAGCGGCCGGTGGCGGGCGCCGAGGCTAAGCCCGGGGGCGTTGTGCGGCACCAGCGCGCAGGTGATGCCGAGGTCGGGGTCGCCGCCGCCCAACAGGCCGTCCGGGTCATGCGCGCGAAACGCGAGTCCGATAACGGTGGCCACCGGGGCCAACGTGATGTAGCGCTTGTCGCAGGTGACCTTGAAGCCCAGCACTTTGGCGCCGCCGCGCTCCACTTCGGTGAGCACGCCGCTGTCGGCCATGCCGGCGGCGTCGCTGCCGGCCCAGGGGCCGGTGAGGGCGAAGCATGGAATGTCGCGGCCGGCGGCCAGGCGCGGCAGGTGGTGGTTTTTCTGCTCCTCGGTGCCGTAGTGCAGCAGCAACTCGGCGGGGCCGAGGGAGTTGGGCACCATCACCGTCACCCCGGCGCTGGAACTGCGGCTGCACACCTTCAGCACCACCGCCGAGTTGGCCGCCGGCGAGAAGCCTAGTCCGCCGTAGCGCTGCGGAATGTTGATGGCGAAAAACTTTTTTTCCTTGAGAAAATTCCACACCGCCGGCGGCAAGTCGCGGTTTTCGGTGATTTCCCAGTCATCCAGCATCGCGCACAACTCCTCCACCGGCCCGGCGAGATAGGCGCGCTCGGCGGCGGTGAGGGCGGCCGGCCTGGTCGCCAGCAACTTGCCGAAGTCCGGGTCGCCGCGGAACAATTGCGCGTCCCACCACACCGTGCCGGCGTCAATGGCCTCGCGCTCGGTGGCCGACACCGGCGGCAGGGCTTTGCGGATGCGCGCCAACAGTGGCGCGCTCAGCCAGCGCATGCGCCAGGCCGGCGTCAGCATCACCGCCGCGCCGCCGAGGAACAGGCCCCACAGCAACAGCCCAGAAAAAAACCCGATGCCGCCACCGAGGCTGAGCAGCAAAAGCAGTCCGGCGCCGCCGGCCAGCCACACCTCGCGCGGCAACGCGCGCCTGGCATGCGCAAACAGCAGCGCGAGAAGAACGGCGGCGGCGAGGAGGTAAACCATGGCGGCGTTAAGGGTGAGGGTGAGGGTGAGGGTGAGGGTGAGGGTCACGGCCGCTGAAAGCGGCAACTTTCTCGCGCACCTGGTGGGCCACGCTGAGGGCGCGGATGCCGTCGCCGCCGTTGACCAGCGGGCGGCCGCCTTTTTTCACGGTGGCGGTGAAGTGACGCAACTCGGCGTCCAGCGGCGGCTGCGCCGGCACCGGAATGCGCTCGCGAATGATGCGCGGAAAGCCGCTGTCGCCGTCGCCCACGCCGGCGGCGGTGCGCGCCTCTTCAATCTGCTGGTCGCTGAAGTTAAGCGCCAGGTAGCGGTCGCGGGCGAAGACGCGGATGCGGCGGAATTTTTTCTCCGACACGCGGCTGGCGGTGACGTCGGCCACCGCGCCGTTGGCGAACTCAAGGCGCGCGTTGGCAATGTCAACGTGCCGCGTCATCACCGGCGAGCCCACCGCCGAGATGTGGGTGATTTCGGAATCAACCATGGTCATCACGATGTCAATGTCGTGAATCATTAAATCGGTAATCACATCGGTGCCGGCGGCGCGCTCGACAAAAGTGCCGAGGCGCTGCGACTCGATAAAGCGCGCGTCCTTGATGCGCTCGGCCATGGCCATGACGCCGGCGTTAAAACGTTCCAGGTGGCCAATCTGCAAAATCGCCCCGCTTTTTTCGGCGGCGGCGACAATGTTGCGGCCGCCGGCGAGGTCGGGGGCGATGGGTTTTTCCAGCAGAACATGCACGCCGCGCACAAGAAAGTCCACCGCCACCTCCTCGTGCGCCTCGGTGGGCACCGCAATGCTGACCGCGTCCACCCGCCCGAACAATTCCCCCCGCGCGGCAAACCCTTCGCAGCCGCATTCCCCGGCCACCCGCGCCGCCGCCGCCGCATCAATGTCCACCACGCCGGCAAGTTTCACCCCTTTCATTCTCGCGTAAATCCGCGCATGCAAACTGCCGAGATAACCAACGCCGACGACACCGATGCGGAGGAGAGGGGGCATGGGGGGGAGTATAGCAAAAGGAGGCGGTGAGGATCCGCCGTTGCCGCGCGCAAAACGCCGTGACGTGCGGCAATCCCCGGCGTCACCGGATGCCCGGTGACGATTTAATCTGCGCCCGGTTCGCGCCCATGAGATAGGGGTTGCTTTGATTGCCGAAAGCGAGGGCGCCAAAGCCGCCGCTGGCACCTTTCACACCAAATAATAAAAAACCAGCGCCGCACAAAATACAACCAGCACCGTCGCCACCATTTTTCCCGCCACATCGCCATGGGTGGGCGCGTCGTGATGGATGCGGCGGACAGTTTGGGTGAAGGCGAGGGTTGCGGCCAATGCGCGGCGGCGCAGGGCGCGGTCGGCGGTTTGCGCCAATGCGGTGGTTTTTTTCACGGCCGACGGGCCGAGTTTGCGGTAGATGACCTCGGCGTCCAGGTTCACCGACGGCAACTCCGGCGGGTAGATGCCGGACAGTTTAAGCCACACGAAAGCCAGCGCGGAGAACAGCAGCAACTGCAACTGCGCGATGACATGCGTGGCGTCGAATGGTTTGTAGTCGACCGCGAACGGCAGCAAGTCGTATAACGCCCACGGCCAGACGCCGATGCCGATGCAAAACGCCGCGGCGATGGCCATGGCGGCCAGCATGTGCGCCGGCGCTTCCTTGCATCGAATGCCGGAATCGTGGGCGAAGAAGGCGAAGAACGGAATCTTGATGCCGGCGTGGTGGAAGACGCCGGCCGAGGCGAACAGCAGCGCCAGCCACACCCAGCCGTAGCCCTCGGCCAGCGCCGCCGACATCACCATGGATTTACTCACGAAAGAAAATCGGAAAGCAGGCCATCACCGCGCCGATATACACCAGCAATTCCACGCCGGGGAATCCGCGCGCCAATGCATACACCGCGACTTTGGTCGAGAACGCGCTCAAGAACACCGTGCCGCTCGGCGTCGCTTCCGGGTAGGCGTCGGTGAGCCAGTTGTGCAGCAGCGGGAACGCGCACTTGATGCCGAAGGCGGTGAACACCAGCAGCGCGCCGGCCGAGTCGAGTCGCATGGCG
>RKSH01000184.1 GCA_007570945.1 Gammaproteobacteria bacterium
GTCGAACAAATCGGCGCCGTGCTGCGTGTTGTCGAACGCGTAGGCGGTGGTTTGATACACCGGCACCGCGACCGCGCGCGTGGTCGGCTCCGGTTGATAACCGGAATGGACGGCTTTGGTTTCGATTTTCATGGTGGACTCCTTTGGGGGCGAGGGGTTGGTGCAATGATGTCCGGATGCGGTGCAGTGTAGCAAAAGAGCGGTGGACAAAGATTCACGAACGGTGGTTGGCGGCGGCGGGATGTTGGTGTGACTCGCAGCGCCGTTGCCGCCATCGGCGCCGGTCTTGCCGGTGCTATTCTCCAACCATGCGCGATGCCGCCCGCCAGCCGAATTTTTCGTACGCCGGGCTGGCGGCGCGGGTGGGACGGCAGGGGTTGGGGTCGTGGGCGGTGCACATGGAGGCGCTGGCGCTGCAACAGGCCGGGGAGGAGGTGGTGCTCTTGACCATCGGCGAGGAACAGGATCGGGCGACGCCAAAGGCGGTGGTGGAGGCGGCGGTGCACAGTTTGCGCGGCGGGCGCCATCACTATGCGGCCTTTGTCGGCGAGGCCGGGTTGCGCGAGGCCATCGTGGCGGCGCATGTCGCGCGCAGCGGGCAGCAGGCGGGAGTTGACAATTGCGTGGCCACGGCGGGCGCGCAGAACGGGCTGTTTGCGGCTTCGTTGTCGCTGCTGCAGGCCGGCGATGAGGTGGTGGTGGTGGAACCGTACTACACGACCTACGCCGCCACCTTCACCGCCGGCGGGGCCGAGATGGTGGCGGTGGCGACGCAGGCCGAGGACGGTTTTATGGTGGACCCGGAGGCGGTGTCGGGCGCGCTGAGCGCGCGGACCAAGGCGGTGGTGCTCAACTCGCCGAACAACCCCAGCGGCGCGGTATACGACGCCGGGCGGGTGCGCGCGGTGGTGGACCTCTGCCGGGCGCACAACCTGTGGCTGCTGAGCGACGAGGTCTACGCCGACCTGGCCTACGCCGGGCCGGTGGCGGCGCCGGCCAGGTTCATGGGCGTGGAGGAAAAACTGGTGACAGTGTCCAGCGTTTCCAAGTCGCACCGCATGACCGGCTGGCGCATCGGCTGGGTGGTGGCGCCGCGCGAATTGTGCCGGCACATCGCCAGTTTGGCGCTGTGCATGAACTACGGCCTGCCGCCGTTTGTACAGGATGCCGCAACGGCCGCGCTGCGCGGCGAGGGCGATGCGGAACTTGCCGAGTTGCCGGCGATTTTCGCGCGCCGCGCGGCGGTGGTGGAGGCGGCACTGTCCAAAGTGGACGCGGTGCGCGCCATCCCGCCCGGGGCGGGGATTTTTATGATGCTGCAACTGCCGGCCGCGGCCGATGCGGCGCGCGCGGCGATGGATTTGCTGGCCGCGAAGAAAATCGCCGTCCTGCCCTGCGCCAACTTCGGCCGCGGCTTCAAGCGTTACCTTCGCCTTAGTTTGTGCTACGACGAGCAGACGTTGGCGCGGGCGGCGGCGGAGATTGCGGATTTTTTTGCGTGCTATGGTTTTCACCCGGCAGCCTCCCCTGAGACTTCACCCTGAAACCACACATTAAAATTTACGCCGCGGCGCTGACGCTTTTGCTTGGCGCAACCGCCGGCGCCGGACCGGGTGATGGAGAAAAAATGTTTTAACCGTGGCCACCGACGCCAACTGGCCGCCGCAGTCGTTTTTGAACGACGAAAACGAGATGGACGGTTTTGACGTGGATGTGGCGAAAGAAATCGCGCGGCGGCTCGGCGTCGGCGTTAGGTTCGTCACGCCGCTGTGGGACATCATCACCTCCGGCCGCTGGCAGGGGCGGTGGGACTTGTCGGTGGGTTCCATGACGCCGACCAAGGAGCGCGGCCGGGTGCTGGATTTTCCGGCGGTGTACTACTATCTGCTGGTGAACGCCGCGGCGCATGGGGATTCCGCGGTGACCACAATCGCCCGGTTGAACGGCAAAAACATCGGCGTCACCACCGCCTCCCCCATGAACTGTACCTGAAAAAAAGAACTGTCCATTGCCTCCGCGGCCGCGCCGCCGTTCACCTGCCAGGTGACGCCGGGGAAAATCAGTTCATATGAGCGCTAGGCCCCCGCCGCCGACGGGCGGCTTGCATGCGCGCCTCGTGGTGAACTTCACCCTCGCCCTGCTGTTCTGCGCCAACCTCCTCGGCCTGAGCTTTCTGCGCTTTCGGGTGCAGGTACTGGTGGTGTGGGTGGAACTGCTGGTTTTGTTTCTCGGCTTCTTTTATTTGTTCGACCTCAGCCTGGCGTTCATGCAGCGCAAGATCGGATTCATGGTGACCCAGGGAGTGGTGACCACGTTGTATCTGTCGGCGGTGTCCATTTTTGAGTGGAACAACATCAAAACCAAGGATTTTGAATTTCTGCATACGGAATGTTTCTTCACCGACGACACCGTGTGCACCGCGGCGACAGCGGAAATTCTCCTGCACGAAAAGGCCCCCGCGCAAACCATGCAGGCGTGGTGCCGGGGTTACCCCGGCCGCACTGTTGAACCGCGATGACCTCGGCGCCGCCCTCACCCTTTACGCGCATATCCGATTCCCCGCAGCGCAGCGCCGATTTCATCCAAAATTTTCGGGTCATCAATGGTCGCCGGCATTTTCCATTCTTCGCCGTCGGCGATTTTGCGCATGGTGGCGCGGAGGATTTTGCCGGAGCGGGTTTTGGGCAGGCGCGGGACCACCGCCGCCTGTTTGAAAGCGGCCACCGGGCCGATTTTGTCGCGCACCATGCGCACCGCCTCGGTGACGATTTCCTCCTCGCCGCGCTTGCAGTTTGCATTCAGCACCAAAAATCCCAGCGGCACCTGCCCTTTCAGCGCATCGGCGACGCCGGTGACGGCGCATTCGGCGACATCCGGGTGGGCGGCGAGCACTTCCTCCATGGCGCCGGTGGACAAACGGTGGCCGGCCACGTTGATGATGTCGTCGGTGCGCGCCATGACAAACACATAACCGTCGTCGTCAATGTAACCGGCGTCGGCGGTTTCGTAATGGCCGGGGAAAGTTTTGAAGTACGATTCCACAAACCGTTCGCGCGCGCCCCACAATGCCGGGAATGTCCCCGGCGGCAGCGGAAGTTTCGCCACCAGCGCGCCCACCGCGCCGGCCGCCAGGGCGCCGCCGTCCGCATCAACAGCGCGCAAATCCCAGCCTGGCGCCGGCTTGCTCGGCGAGCCGTCCTTGACCGGCAGCGCGCCCAGTCCCAGGCAGTTGGCGCAGATGGACCAGCCGGTTTCGGTCTGCCACCAATGGTCGATGACCGGCACGCCCAGTTTGTCGCGCGCCCAGTGCAGCGTGTCCGGGTCGGTGCGCTCGCCGGCGAGGAACAGCGACTGCAGCGACGACAAATCATGTTTTTCAACCAAGCCGCCGTCCGGATCCTCTTTTTTAATCGCGCGAAACGCGGTGGGCGCGGTGAACAGCGACTTCACCCGGTGCTGCGCAATCACCCGCCAGAATGCCCCGGCGTCCGGCGTCCCCACCGGCTTGCCTTCAAACAGCACCGTGGTGTTGCCGTTAAACAGCGGCGCGTAGACGATGTAGGAATGCCCCACCACCCAGCCCACGTCTGACGCCGCCCAGAACACCTCGCCCGGGTCCACATCGTAAATATTTTTCATGCTCCACTTCAGCGCCACCGCATGGCCGCCGTTGTCGCGCACCACGCCCTTGGGCGCGCCGGTGGTGCCGGAGGTGTAGAGAATGTACAGCGGGTCGGTGGCGGCCACCGGGACGCAATCGTGCGGTTTTGCCGCGTCCATTTCCTCTTTCCAATCAAAGTCGCGGCCCCGGGTCAACTCGGCGCGCGCCTGCGGCCGCTGCAAAATAATGCACGCCGACGGTTTATGCCGGGCGCGGGCGATGGCGGCGTCCAGCAGCGGCTTGTATTCCACCACCCGCCCCGGCTCAATGCCGCACGAAGCCGAGACCACGAGTTTCGGCTTGCAGTCGTCGATGCGCACCGCCAACTCATCGGCCGCAAAACCGCCGAACACCACCGAGTGCACCGCCCCCAGCCGCGCGCATGCCAGCATCGCCACCACCGCCTGCGGCGTCATGGGCATGTAGACAATCACCCGGTCGCCGCGCCCGACGCCATGCGCCGCCAGCGCGCCGGCAAAACGCGCCACGCGCTCGCGCAACTCGGCGTAGGTGAAAGTCTTGAGGCGGCCGGTCACCGCGCTGTCGTAGATTAACGCCAACTGCCCGCCGCGGCCGCCGTCGGCGTGCACATCCAGCGCGTTGTAGCAGGTGTTCAACTCACCGCCGGCAAACCACCGCTGAAACGGCGCCTCGCCGCTCAGCACGGCGTCCCATTTTTTGTGCCAATGCACCGCCGCCGCCGCCGCGCCCCAGAAGCCGGCCGGGTCGGTGATGGAATGTCGGTAAACCTCGTCGTATCCGCGCATCGCGCCCTCCCGCGTTTTTGCCGATTATAGCGCGGCGGCCGCCGTTTCCACAGGTGAAACCACCGTTTCTGCACCTGCAGACTCCGTTCCTGCACTTGCAACCACCGTTCCCATGCCTCAAACCACCGTTTCCACCGGCCGCACCGTCATTTTCGTGCTACACTTTGCCGCCACCGGAGCAAAGCCATGTACAAATTCCTCAAAGTCCAAACCCGCGACCGCGCCGCGCTGGTCACGCTGAACCGTCCCGAGGCCTTGAACGCCCTGTCCACGCCGATGATGGTGGAGTTGGGCCGCGCGCTTGACGCCGCCGAGGGCGACGCCGCCATCGGCGCCATCGTGCTGACCGGGAACGAAAAAGCTTTCGCCGCCGGCGCCGATATCAAGGAGATGAAAGGCAAGACCTACATGGAGGCCTACGCCGAGGACTTCATCACCGCCCACTGGGAGCGGGTGGACGCCTGCCGCAAGCCGGTGATTGCCGCGGTGGCCGGCTACGCCCTCGGCGGCGGTTGCGAGCTGGCGATGATGTGCGACTTCATCCTTGCCGCCGACAACGCCAAATTCGGCCAGCCCGAA
>RKSH01000099.1 GCA_007570945.1 Gammaproteobacteria bacterium
CGTCGCGCAAACTTGCGCGCAGGTTTTTGAACGCGTGGTAGGAGGGCATCTTGCGCAAGGCGCCGCCGCGATGGTCCACCAGCCCGTAGCCGGGGTTGATGAGTTGCCACCAGTAAACGCGCTCCACGAATCCGCTGCGGTGGGCAATTTGGTAGTAGCGCGTGAGGTATCGGGCCTGGGTTTCCTCGCTGACCGTGGGGCAGGCGCTGGTGGGGGTGTAAGGCTCGGTGCCGCGCAGCGGCCAGTTGGTTTCGGTGACCCACAATTTCTTTTCCGAACGGTTGGACAGCGCAAGCAGCGCGGCGGCCAGGCGCAGTTTGTTGTGCAGGTTGAACACGCCGAACTGCCGCCGCTCGGGCGCGCCTCGGCGGTCTACGTACATCTGCAGCGCGCAGCCGTGCTGACGGTAACGGCGGCGGTTGACCAGTGTGCGGAGGATGACCAGCGGCTCAAAATCAATCACCGAAGTGCCGAACAGGCGAATGCCGGGGAATTTTTTTTTCTCGCGGTGGGCGATTTCCATTAAATCCAGATAGTCGCCGCTGTGCCGACAGCCCCACTTGCTGCGGTTGATGGCGTTGCCGATTTGGAAATCGGAGGCTGCCGGCGCGAAAGCGGTGAAAATTTTTCCCACGGCGCGCCGCCAGTGTTTTTTGTCAAGCACACTGTCGCGATTTTGCAAAATGTTAATCAGCAGTTCGCGCCCGCGAAAACTTTCGGCAAAGCGCGCGCGGTTTTCCATTTCCTTCTCGTCCCAGGACGGTACGCGGATTAAAAGTTTGCGCGCGCCGAGCTCCTCCACCATCTCGGTGACGGCGGCGGCGCCGTGGCCGGGGGAGACGCTGAGACCGATAAAAGAATCCGCCGCCGGCCGCAGCGCGCCGCGCCGATGGTGAAAGTAGCGCCAGGCGATGGCCGGCGCCAAACCCAGCGCGGTGAACAAAACGCGCAGGTACTCATTGATATTGCCCGCCGCCGCCCGTGGTTTTTGCGCCTCGGGCAGCGCGTAGGGCTGTTCGGAATGCGGGTCCCACCAGTCGTGGTCGGGGGTGCTCATGTTGTGCTGCTTTCGGCGGCGGGATTGTATGCGCGGCCGGCGGCGGCGTCAACAAAAAACGCAACGCGCACCGCTTAGCCGCGCCGGGTAAAAATTAAATCCAACGTGGCATGGCCGAGTCCGGCGCCGCGTTTTTCAAAGCGCGTGACCGGGCGGTGCGGCGGGCGTCTGCTGTAGCGGTTTTCGCCGGCGGCGTTTTGCAGTTGCGGGCAGGCGCTGAACACTTCCATCATCTGCACCGCGTAGTCGCGCCAGTCGGTGGCGGCATGCAGCATGCCGCCGGGGCGCAGTTTGCGGCGGCACAGGGCGGCGAAATTTTCCTGCACCAGGCGGCGTTTGTGGTGGCGTTTCTTCGGCCACGGGTCGGGAAAAAACAGCATCAGCAAATCCAGCGAAGCATCGGGAATGTTGTCGCGCAGCGCCACCGCCGCATCGGCGCGGATAATGCGCACATTGGACAGCGACTGCTGGTGAAGTTTGCGCAACAGCGCGCCGATGCCGGGGCGGTGCACTTCCATGCCGATAAAATCCCACTCCGGCCGCCGCCCGGCCAGTTGCGCCAGGGCCTCACCGTTGCCGAAGCCGATTTCCAGCGCCAGCGGCGCGCGCCGCCCGAACACCGTCCGCGGCGAAAGCAAGCCGCTCCCCGGCGCAATGCCGAACTGCGGCCACAACTCGGCCAGCGCGCGCCGCTGGGCCGGCGTCATGCGGCCCTCGCGGCGCACAAAACTGCGAATGTGGCCGCGCGCCGCGCCGGCCCCAGGCGGCGGCCGGCCGCAAAAATCGGCATCCGAATTTTTCACTCGCGCCCTCCGCCGATGGATTATAATCGCCAGCATTAAGCTGCCGGCGCAAAACCGCCGCAGCACCGCAATATCCCGGCACTTGCCAACCCACAACGAGGAATTTGCCATGAAATTCACCACCCACCTTATCACCGCTTGTTCTTTTCTGCTGGCCGTTGCATGCGCGCCGGCGTTGACCCAGAAAGAAGAGCGGATGGAAGAGCCGGCGCCGGCGCCGGTGCCGGTGCAGGAACAGCAGCCGGAGGCGATGGAAGCCGAACCCGAGCTCCCCCAACTGGTCAGCCTCGCGCCCATCACCGCCGGCGAAACCATGATTGACATCGCCACCGAAGAATGCCGCGGACAGCACTGGAAGGTGACGGTGCCCATGATTCAGGAGGCCAGCGGCCTGGAAGATGTGAACAAAATCTACATCGGCCAGGTGCTGAAAGTCTGGCGCGACCGCGAGGGGCACTGCGTCGTCAACCCGGCCTCCCTGCAGTGACGCCAGCCTGCGAGAATGCAATTCCCCAAAGCGGTTTACGTCGTTGACGGTTGCCGCACGCCGTTTCTGAAAGCCCGCGGCCGCCCCGGCCCGTTCACCGCCGCCGACCTGGCGGTGGCCGCCGGCCGGCCGTTGCTGGCGCGGAACGGTTTTGACCCCGGCGAAATCGACGAGGTCATCCTCGGCAATGTCGTCGCCGGCGCCGATGAGGCCAACATCGCGCGCATCGTGACGCTGCGGCTCGGCCTCGGCGACCAGGTCCCGGCATGGACCGTGCACCGCAACTGCGCCAGCGGCATGCAGGCGGTGGACGCCGCCGCCACCGACATCGCCATGGGCCGCGCATCGCTGGTGCTGGCCGGCGGCGTGGAGTCCATGAGTCACATTCCCATTTTGTGGAGCCGTGCGTTGGCCGGCTGGTTCGGCGGGTGGACGCGCGCGCGCACCATCACCGCCAAACTGCGCGCGTTGGCCGCGCTGCGCCCGGCGCACTTCAAACCGGTGATTGCCCTCCTGCGCGGCCTGCGCGACCCGGTCACCGGCCTGACCATGGGCCAGACCGCCGAGAATGTGGCCCGCCGCTTCGCCGTCACCCGCGACGCCATGGATGAATTTGCGCTGCAGAGCCACCGCCGCCTTGCCGACGCCATCGACCGCGGCCGGCTCGGCGAGGTCCACCCGCTGTTCGACGCCGGGGGTGAAGTTCACGACGCCGACGACGGTTTGCGCCGCGACACCACCATGGAAAAACTTGCCGCGCTGAAGCCGGTGTTTGACCCCGGCGTGGGCAGCGTCACCGCCGGCAACAGCGCACAGGTCACCGACGGCGCGGCCCTGTTGCTGCTTGCCGATGAGGCCGCGGTGCGCCGCCACAACCTCACCGTCCTTGGCCGCATCGTGGACAGCGAATGGGCCGCGCTGGACCCGGCGCACATGGGACTCGGCCCGGTGCACTCCAGCGCGCCGCTGCTGCGCCGCAACAAACTCCGCCTGGGCGATGTGGACTGCTGGGAAATCAACGAAGCTTTCGCCGCCCAGGTGCTCGGCTGCATCGCCGCCCTCCGCGACCGCGACTACTGCCGCGCGCATCTCGGGACCGACGGCGCCATCGGCGACCTCAGTACCGACATTCTTAACGTAGACGGCGGCAGCGTCGCCATCGGCCATCCGGTCGGCGCCAGCGGCGCGCGCATCGTGCTGCACCTGTTGCACGCTTTGGCCGGCCGCAACGCCAGGTGCGGCGTCGCCGCCATCTGCATCGGCGGCGGCCAGGGCGGTTCCATGCTGCTGGAGAGCAACGCCGCCTCCACCATCGCCACTGCAACCACCGTCACCACCGCCGGTGACAGCGGCAGCGTCACCGTTAACTAAGGAGCGCCGTTGTCGTGACTGCAACCACCGCCGCCACCGCCGCCGCGGGCAGCTGGCGCACCGCCCGCGACGCTTCCGGCATCGTCACCGTCACTTTGGACGTCGCCGGCGGCGGCGCCAATGTTCTGTCCACCAAAGTGATGCGCGAGTTGGACGATGTGGTGGACGCCATCGCCAAGGACCGCGCCGCCGCCGCGGTGCTGTTCACCAGCGCGCGCGGCAAAGTGTTCATCGCCGGCGCCGACATCAGGGAATTCGCCGGCATGACCGACACCGCCGCCGCCGCCGCCACGGTGCGCGCCGCCCACCGCACTTTCGCGCGCATCGCCGCATTGCAGCCGCCGACGGTGGCGGTGATTAACGGCCACTGCCTCGGCGGCGGTTTGGAGTTGGCGCTGGCCTGCGACTACCGCGTGTGCGTGGACGATGACGGCGCGCGGCTCGGTCTGCCGGAAGTGCTGCTCGGCATCCACCCTGGCTTCGGCGGCACCGCGCGGCTGGCGCGCATCGCCGGCCCGCTGGCCGCCATGAAACTAATGCTGAGCGGCCGCACGGTGCGCCCGCGCGATGCGCGCAAATTAAAACTGGTGGACCAGGTGGCGCCGCGCCGCCACTTGGAGCGCGCCGCGGCGCTGATGGTTGAAAGACACCCGGCCCGGCAGCGCGCCGGTTTCATCGCGCGGCTCGGCGGCACGTTGCCGGCGCGGAAATTGTTTGCGCGCATCATGCGGCGCAAGGCGGCGGCGCGCGCGCCGCGGGAACACTACCCGGCACCCCACGCGCTGATTGACTTGTGGGAGCGCCACGGCGGCGGCGAAAAACAAATGCTGCGCGCGGAAGCGGACTCGGTTGCGCGGCTGCTGGCCACCGACGCCGCGCAAAATTTGGTGCGCGTTTTTTTCCTGCGGGAGAAATTAAAATCCGCGGGCAAAACCAAACCGGCCGAGGGTGAAGCCGGCCAACCACGCCGGGCGCCCCGGGTACACGTGGTCGGCGCCGGCGTCATGGGCGGCGACATCGCCGCGTGGTGCGCGCTGCACGGTTTGCAGGTGACGGTGGAGGATGCCGACGCCGCCGCGCTGGCCCGCGCCACGGCGCGCGCGGCCAAACTCTTCCGCCGCAAACTGCCCCGGCCGCGCGCCGTCACCCAGGCATTGGATTTGTTCACCCCCGACCCGGCCGGCCACGGCGCGGCGCGCGCCGATGTGATTATTGAAGCCATCGCCGAGGACGCCGAAGCCAAGCGCGCGCTGTTCCGCAAGCTGGAGGCGAAGAGCGCGCCGGGGTTTCTGGTGAACCGAATCCTGACGCCGTATCTGATGGAGGCGGTGGAATTGATGGATGAGGGCGCCGCCGCCGAAACGGTGGACCGCGCCGCGCTGCGGTTCGGCATGCCCATGGGGCCGGTGGAACTGGCCGACACCGTGGGCCTCGATATCTGCGCCTCGGTGGCCGGCAACCTCGGGGTCGCGGTGCCGCAAAGTCTGCAGGGCAAAGTGCAGGCCGGAAGCCTTGGCAAAAAAACCGCGCGCGGATTTTACCGCTGGAAAAACGGCAAGCCGCGCAAAAACAAAAACGCCGCCGCCGCCGATGCAACCATCACCGACCGCATGATGCTGCGCTTCCTCAACGAGGCGGTGGCCTGCGAGCGCGAGGGCATCGTCGCCGACGCCGACCTGCTGGATGCCGGGGTGATTTTCGCCACCGGCTTCGCCCCTTTTCGCGGCGGCCCCATGCGCCACATTCAAACCGAAACCCGCGCCGCCCTGCGCGAAAGGTTGACCGCTCTTGCGGCAAAACACGGCCGCCGCTTCACGCCGGACGCCGGCTGGGACGGCTGAGGCCGGCGGTGCTACAATAAATCCATGGCGCGGGTGTAGTTCAATGGTAGAACCTCAGCTTCCCAAGCTGATGACGTGGGTTCGATCCCCATCACCCGCTCCAACCTCTAAAACACTTCATGCCGCAATGCTCTCGGCGCGGCGCCTGTCTTCCAAATCCTGACAAGCGTCACCTCAGCCCGGCAGAGCCTGGTAGAAACCGTTGGCGGCGACAATGTGCACCGGCGTGTCAAACAGCGCGCTGATGTTTTGGGAGGTGAGAATTGTTGCGCTGTCGCCGTCGGCCATCACCGCCCCGTTCTTGAGCAGCACCACGCGGCTGATTTCCGGCGGGATTTCGTGGATGTGGTGGGTGACCAGCAGCACGGTGTGGCGTCCATCGCGCATAAATTTTCGCACCAGGTTCAGGTAGAAAAACGTGGCCGGCAGGTCCAGGCCGCTGGTGGGCTCGTCCAGCACCAAAGTGTCGGGGCGGTTGATGAGCGCGCGCGCGAGCAGAAAGCGGCGCTGCTCGCCGGTGGACATGGCGGCGAACCGTGTGTCGCGCAAATGGGCCACGCCGAGTTCCTCCATGGCTTCTTCGGCGCGCCGCACGTCGGCGGCGCTGAATGACTGGTGGCCCCAGGTGTTGACGCTGGAGTGGTATCCCGACAGCGCCACGTTCAAACCGCTCGCATCGCCGGCGTAGTGATGCTGCAAATCACTCGACACAATCCCCAGCCGCGCGCGCAACTCCCACACATTCCACTTTTCGCGCCCAAACAACCGCACCACGGTCGCCGCCCGCCGCAACGGGTAAATTTCCCGCGACAACAGTTTCAAAAAAGTCGTCTTCCCCGCCCCGTTGGGCCCGAGCAGGGCGGTGTTCTGGCGGCGGTGAATATCCAGACTCAAATCCGCAAACACCCGCGTCTGCCCGCGGTAGACGGTGGCGTTTTTGATTTGGATTAGGGGGGAGGGCATC
>RKSH01000142.1 GCA_007570945.1 Gammaproteobacteria bacterium
AGCACGCCCAGTTTTCTCAGGCGCGCCCTTAATTCCTCCATAGTGCCGTTGTTCTTGACCGAATTGCAGTGACCGCAAAGCAACTGCAGATTGTCATCGGTGTCGGTGCCGCCGCGGCTGAGCGGGATGCGATGATCCTTGGTCAAGTGGCGAAACTCAAAGTGTGTACCGCAACCGTTGCAGTCGCCCTGCTGCTGTCCGTAGAGGGCATGGCGGATATTTGCCGATGGCTTTACCGCGCCTTGGTCGGTGCGCAACGGAATATCGGTGCGCGTTATCGCTTTGCGGCCGGTCAACGTTCCCTGTTTGCCGGTTCCCACCGCGGCCTCTCTGGGCAACCGGAGGTTGACCAGGTCAACCGCCTTGGGGCTGATGTCGATGCCCCACCACCGCCTTTCCAGAATGTCGGCGGCAATGAGCGTGGTGGCGCAACCGCAGAACGGGTCGAGCACGATGTCGTTTCTTTCGCTGCCCGCGCCGATAATTCTCTTCAGCAATTCCAGCGGCTTTTGGGTCGGGTAGCCGGTGCGCTCTTTGGCGCGGCTGTTGACATATGGGATTTCCCACCAGTCGTTGCCGTTCATCCCGTCGTCGGGGTAATAAACGCGCCGCTTGCCGGCGTCGACCCTAACCCGGCATTTCCTTCCCTGGTCGTCGGTCTGCCGATAATGGCTTTTAATGTATTCGTCCGAGCACGGCAAAGTGCAGTCCGCTTTGAGTTCGTCAAAGTGCTTCGCATATGACAAAAGAACGTCGTGCTTTGCGGCCCAGGTTTTTCTTTTTCCGGCGGCCGCGCGCCCGGAGGTGGAGTAGCACCAGATGATTTCATTGCAAAAATTCTTCGCGCCGAAGACCGCATCCATCACCAGCTTTATGGAATGGCTCATGGTCGGGTCGCAGTGATAGCAAACCGCTCCGCCAGGCTTCACGATGCGGTGTATTTCAAGAAGGCGAATCGCCATATAAACCAGATACGCCTTATTGGTTTTATGCCCGGCCACGCCGGCCGCCTGAATGACCTGCTCCAGCGCGCCATGCTCCTCGGCAATCATGCCCAGCCACTCATCCTTGGTGTCCTCCATGGTCCACGCATCCTTGAATCCGGCGCCGGCCGCCTCCGAACCGATGGGCGCGGCGTAGGTTCGTTTGCTGTTAAACGGCGGGTCCAAATAAACCAGGTCAACGCTCTCGCTGTTGATGCCCCGCATGACGTCCAGGTTGTCGCCGGTGAACAGGGTGCGGTTGGGTATTTGCCGGCGCATGGGCCTGCTCGCGCTCATTTGGCCAAGCATAACACGGCGCCTACAAATCCTTGCACAACCGCACCGCATCCAGCAGCGCCGCATGAATGTTGCGGCTTGAGACGGCGTCGCCGATGCGGAATAACCGGAACTTGCCGGCCGGGTTGGCGGTGATGGTTTGGGGGCGGCCGTTGATGAGGGCGGTGTAGTCGGTTTCGCCGAGGTTGATGGAGTCGGGTTTGAGGGCGAAATACAAATCATCCGCCGGCAGGGTGCCGTGCTCCACGATGACCTGGTCGACGGTGCGCTCCATGAAACTTTTGTCATAGTCGTTCTGAAAGCGCGCCACCAGTCCGCCGCCGGGCGCTTTGGCGATGCCGCGCAGGCGCTGGCTGGTGGCGGTGGCGACGCCTCGTTCAAAGAAAACCTTGTAGTAGGCCGGGTAGTTGGTGCCGCCGATTTCGTGGCCGATCATGCGGTCGGGGGTGACGATTTCCAGTTGCGCGCCGCGCCGGGCGACAAACTCGGCGCACGACATGGCCTGATGCTGGCCGCTGTCGTCGAACAACAGCGCCCGCGCCGCCGGCGCCACCTGGCCGCTGAGGATGTCCCAGGTGGACACCGCATGTTCGGCGCCCGGGCAGACCTCGGTGTTGGGCAGGCCGCCGGTTGCAATGACCACCGTCTCGGGATCATTGGCCAACACTTGGTCGCGGCCGGCCAGCGTGTTGCAGTGGATGGTGACGCCGAGGTGTTCCAGTTCGGCCACGCGCCAGTCCACGATGCCCATGATTTCCCGGCGCCGCTCCAGTTTGGCCGCCAGCGCCACCTGCCCGCCCGGCACCGCCGCGGCCTCCAGCAGCGTCACCGCATGGCCGCGCTCGGCGCTCACCCTTGCCGCCTCCAGACCGGCCGGTCCGGCGCCCACCACCGTCACCCGGCGCGGCGCCCCTTTGGCGCGGGCGATGATGTGGGGAACGGTTTGCTCGCGGCCGGTGGCCGGGTTGTGGATGCACAGCGCGTCGCCGGGTTCGTACAGGCGGTCAATGCAGTAGCCGGCGCCGACGCAGGGGCGGATGCGATGCTCCTCGCCGCGTTGCACCTTGAGGGTGATGTGCGGGTCGGCCAGGTGGGCGCGCACCATGCCCACCATGTCCACCAGGCCCTCGCCGACGGCGTGGCGCGCGGTGGCCACGTCGTTGATGCGCGCGGCGTGGAACACCGGGATGCCGCCGAGTTCGGCCTTGACTCGGCCGGCGAATTCCAGGTGCGGCGCGGCGGGGGTGCCCATGTTGGGGATGACTTTGGCGATGCCCTCGTCGGTTGACACGTAGCCCTTGATGACATTGACAAAGTCCAGATGCCCGGTGTCCACCAGCGCGCGGGCGATTTGAATTCCCTCCTCATAATGCAGGCCGCCTTCAATGTCCTCGTCCAGCACCATGCGGATGCCGACGATGAAATCGTCACCCACGCTTTTGCGGATGGCGGCGAGAGTCTGAAGACTGAAGCGCATGCGGTTTTGCAGACTGCCGCCGTACCGGTCGCCGCGCTTGTTGGTGTTGGGCGACCAGAAAGTGTCGAAGAGGTGGCCGTAGGCCTCAATCTCGACGCCGTCCAGCCCGCCCTCCCGGCAGCGGCGCGCGCCGTCGGCGTAGTTTTGCGTCACCCGCCGAATGTCCCAGTCCTCCATCTCCTTGGGAAAACTGCGGTGCGCCGGCTCGCGTACGCAGGAGGCGGAAATGGTGGGCAACCAGTGCCCGGCGTTCCACACCGTGCGCCGGCCGAGGTGGGTGATTTGGCACATCACCGCGCAACCGTGCCGGTGCACGCGCTCGGCCAGTTGGCGGAAAGAGGGAATGATGGAATCGTCGCCGGCATCCAAGTTGCCGAACACCGCCGGCGAGTCCACGGCGATGTTGGTGGAGCCGCCGAACATGGTGAGGCCCATGCCGCCTTTGGCTTTTTCCTCCTGGTAGAGTTGGTAGCGCAGCCCGGGTTTGCCGTCGGCGGAATAGGCCGGCTCGTGGCTCGCGCTCATGACGCGGTTTTTAATGCTCAGGTGTTTCAGTTGCAGCGGCTGCAACAGCGGGTCGTTGCCGGTCATGGTCGGTTTCCTGCTGGCGGTGGCGGCGGTTATCATACAACACCGCCGCATTGGTGTTGCGGCGGCGGCGGCGGGGGGGTAGGATATTTGCCATGATTTTGCGCGCCCTGTTGCGGAGGTTTCACTGCGGAAACGCCGCCGCGGAAAGCAAAGCCGCGGAGCACAAAGGCCACGCCATTGTGCCGGCGCCGAAAGAAGACCACGGCCGCTTTTACACCGCCGGCTACATCCGCAAAACCGTGGACGGCGAACAAAAAGAAACCTACTTCATCCGCGCCGACAGCCACAGCAACGCCGACGCCGCCCGCGACCACGCCGTCACCAAGGGGCGGCAAATCATCGACGAGCGGGGCGGGCGTTTGTTCACCTAAGCGCCGGCGGCGCAGGCATGGGCCGCAAGCCCTCTTCCCGACACCAGCGTCACCGCCGCCAACGCGGCGCCGGCGGCATTCGGCAGGCGCCTTTCGCGCAACTGCAAAACCCTTATCCCGCGCTGGAGATTGTGTCCGCCGACGAGTTGGAATCCATCCACCGCGCGTCGCTGGAGGTGCTGGAAAACATCGGCATTAATTTTCTGCTGCCGGAAGCGCGGGAAATTCTGCGCCGCGCCGGGGCCGAGGTGGACAACAGCGGCGCACGGGTGAGGTTCGACCGCGCGCTGGTGGAGCAGGCCATGGCGAGCGCGCCGCCGGTGTTCACCATGCGCGCAAGAAACCCGGCCCGCGACTTAACTTTCGGCGGCAGCCACATTAATTTTTCCACCGTCGGCAGCCCGCCCAACGCCACCGACCTGGAGCGCGGCCGGCGCAGCGGCAACCGCGCCGACTTTTGCGACTTCCTCAAACTCACCCAGTGCATGAACGCGGCGCAGTTCACCTCCGGCCACCCGGTGGAGCCGGTGGACATCGCCCCGGCGGTGCGCCATTTGGAGGCGACGCTGGCGATGGTGGAGCTCACCGACAAAATCTTCCGCATTTATTCCCTCGGCCGGCGGCGGGTGCTGGACAACCTGGCGATGACGCGCATGGTGTTCGGCGTGGACGACGCCGGCCTGGCGCAGGAGCCGCGGGTGTACACGGTGGTGAACGCCAACTCGCCGCTGCAATACGACGCGCCGATGCTGTGGGGGATGATGGAACTGGCGGCGCGCCGGCAGCCGGTGGTGGTGACGCCGTTTACCCTGGCCGGGGCCATGGCGCCGGTGACATTGGCCGGCGCGCTGACCCAGCAGAACGCCGAGGCGCTGGCCGGCATGGCGTTTGTGCAACTGGTGGAGCCCGGCGCGCCGGTCATCTACGGCGGCTTCACCTCCAACGTGGACATGAAAACCGGCGCGCCGGCTTTCGGCACGCCGGAGTACACCAAGGCCGCCCTTATCGGCGCGCAACTTGCGCGGCGCTACCGGGTGCCGTTTCGCTCGTCCAATGTGAACGCCTCCAACGCGCCGGATGCGCAGGCGGTTTACGAGTCGCAGATGTCGCTGTGGGCGGCGGTGATGGGCCATGCAAACTTCGTGCACCATGCCCTCGGCTGGCTGGAGGGCGGGCTCAGCGCATCGTTTGAAAAATTCATTCTGGACGCCGAAATGATTCAGATGATGGCCGAGTTTCTGAAGCCGGTGAAGGTCAACGCC
>RKSH01000175.1 GCA_007570945.1 Gammaproteobacteria bacterium
AGTTGCACCTGTTCCTCATCGTCCCACTCAAACTCCACCGGCAGGCGCACCTCTATGGTGTGGGGCATCCGCTTGGGGGAAGCGCAACCGAGCAGGCGCAACTCGGCCGAGCGCGACTTTTGCCGGCGGAATGCGAGGTCGCTGAGGTCCTCGCTGCCCGCGCGCCAGCGGCCGGTCATGGTGTAGTGCTCAATCATCAGCAGCGCATTCAGGGCCGCATTCCCGCGCGCCAGCGGGCCAGGAACGGGCCGAAGCCGTGGTCGCCCATCCAGTAGCGGAACAGATTGGTGACGCCGCGGCCGGTGATGCTGGCGCCGGACAGGCCGTCCACTTTGTGGCGCGCCTCGGGGGATTCGTGGTCGAAGACGCCGGTGGCGACTTCAATGCCCACCGCCCCGTCATCGCTGAAGATTTTCTTGCCGCGCCACTGGCTGCGCCACCTCGGGTTGTCCACCTCGCCGCCAAGGCCGGGGGTTTCCTTGTGCTCGTAAAACTTGAGGCGGTACACGGTGTCGGCGTCCGGCTGCAGCGAGACAAAACCGTACAACGTGCCCCACAGCCCATAACCGTGCACCGGCAGAATCAACCGGCGGACGCCGTCGTCGTCGCCACGCACCAAGTACACAGTGGCGCGGCGGGCGCGGCGGCCGATGCTGGCGAGGTCGTCCTGTGGGGCGATGGTGATGCTGCGCGCCGGGTCGCGCGCCGCCCGCCGCTGGTCAAAGCCGCCGGCGTCCAGGTCGACGAAAGTACCGCTGGCCAGGTCCACCACCCGCGCCTCCACCCGCCGCAGGCGTTCGGCCACCGACCGCGATTCATCGGTGAGGCCGGCGACTTCCAAAATGTTTTTCTGCAGGTCCAACTCCTTGTTGTAGAGTTGCCGCGGCTTCAGGGTGACGGCCGACACCGACACGATGACCGAGCACACCAGGCACAGGCCGACGGTGACAATCACCGTCTTGGCGGTGCTGTCGTTGGCCATGGCCAGAAAGCGGCCGATTAGGCCGGGCTTTTTTGGCTGTTGCGGGTGGTCTGCCATCGTTTCATTCTGCGCCGGACATTGGCGCGCACCACGAAATGGTCGATGAGCGGGGCGGTGAGGTTGCCGAACAGTATGGCCAGCATCACGCCCTCCGGAAAGGCCGGGTTCACCACCCGAATCAGCACCGTCATCACCCCCACCAGCGCGCCGAAGATCCAGCGGCCGGCGTTGGTCATCGCCGCGCTCACCGGGTCGGTGGCCATGAACACCATGCCGAAAGCGAAGCCGCCGAGCACCAAATGCCAGTGCCACGGCATGGCGAACATGGGGTTGGTGTCGCTGCCGATGAGGTTCAGCAGCAAAACCGAAGCCACCATGCCGAGGAACACGCCGGCGATGATGCGCCATGAGGCCACCCGCGTCCACACCAAAAACAGCGCGCCGAGGAGGCAGGCGGCGGCGGAGGTTTCGCCCATGGAACCCTGCATGCGGCCGAAGAAAGAATCCCACCAGCCGTGGCCGGCGGCCACCACGGCATCCATGCCGCCGAGCGCGGCCAGGGCCAGGGGCGTCGCCCCGCTGAAGCCGTCCACCGCGGTCCACACCGCATCGCCGGACATGGCCGCCGGGTAGGCGAAGAACAGAAACGCGCGGCCGGTGAGCGCCGGGTTGAGAAAATTCTTGCCGGTGCCGCCGAACACCTCCTTGCCGATGACCACGCCGAAAGTGATGCCCACCGCCACCATCCACAGCGGAATGGCCGGCGGCAGGGTCAAACTGAACAGGATGGAGGTGACGAAGAAGCCCTCGTTCACCTCATGGTTGCGCACCGCCGCAAACAGCACCTCCCAGAAGCCGCCCACCGCCATGGTGACGATGTACACCGGCGCCCAGTACATAAAGCCGTGGGCGAAGTTGTCCCACCAACTGGCCGGGTCGTAGCCGCTGAGCGCATCCAGCAACGCGCCGCGCCAGCCGCCGGCCGAACTGACGCCGAGGGCGGCCATGGCGGTGTTGGCCTGAAAGCCCACGTTCCACATCGCCACCAGCGCGCACGGCATCACCGCCAGCCACACGTAAATCATCACCCGCTTTAGGTCCACGCCGTCGCGCACATGCGGCGCGGTGCGCGTGACATCGGCCGGCGAGTACAGAAAAGTGTCCACCATCTCGTAGACGGCGTAATACTTTTCCAGACTGCCGCCCTTGGCGAACAGCGGATGAAGTTTGTCCAGTTTCTGCCGCAGCGACATCAGCCCCCCTTTTCAATTTGTGCCAGGCACGCGCGCAACGCCGGGCCGTAGTCGTACTTGCCCGGGCAGACAAAGGAGCACAGCGCCAAATCCTCCTCGCCCAATTCCAGACAGCCCAGGGACTGCGCGGTGTCGGTGTCGCCCACCACCAGCGCGCGCAACAACTGCGTCGGCAGAATGTCCAGCGGCATCACCTCCTCGTAATGGCCGAGGGGAATCATGGCGCGCGGGCTGCCGTTTTGCGACGTGGTCATGGCAAATTTGCGCTTGCGGTTTAGGCTGGAAACAAAAACGTTAATCGCCGAATACTTGTCGCGCCCCGGCGACAGCCAGCCGAGCAACTCGCGGCGGTCGCTCTCGGCCAGCACCGACACCTGGGTGTCGTAGCGGCCGAGGTAGCTCAGCGCATCGGCGGCGCGCCGCCCGGACAGCACCGAGCCGGAAATCACCCGGCACTTGCCGTCGTGCAGCTCGCCGTCCACCAGATCCTCGGTGTAGGCGCCGAGCCGCGTCCTGATTAAGCGCGGCTTTTTCACCATCGGCCCGCCGAGGGCGATGATGCGCCCCACCGGAAGCGCGCCGTCCACAAACAGCCTGCCGACCGCCATCACATCCTGGTAATCCACCCGCCACACCGTCTTGCCGGCGTGCACCGGGTCGAGGAAATGAATGTGCGTGCCGGGCAGGCCGGCCGGGTGCGGTCCGCTGAAGCGCGCGGTGATGCAACAGCCGTTGTCCGGCACCGGCAGACCGGCCTCCTCGGTCATGCACACAAAAACCCGGCCGCTGAGTCGGCCAAGTACGCGCAAACCGTCGCCGAAAGCGGCGGCGTCGGTGTTGATAACCGTCACCGGGTCGGCGGCCAGCGGGTTGGTGTCCATGGCGTTTACAAAAATGGAATGCGGCCGCGCGTCAACCTTCGGCACCTTGTCATATGGCCGGGTGCGAAACGCGCTCCACAGCCCGGACTTGATTAAATTCCCGCGCACCTGTGAATCCTCCAGCGCATCCAGGCCGTCGCGGTTGTACGCATCAAAATCAACCGCATCCTCCGCGCCACCGGACTGGTCCACATTAATCACCACCGACAACAGCACCCGCTTGGCGCCGCGGTTAATCGCCGCCACCGTGCCGGCCGCAGGGGCGGTGAAAGTGACGCCGGGATTTTTCTTGTCCTCAAACAACGCCTGCCCCAGCCGCACCCGGTCGCCCTCCCGCACCAGCATGGTGGGGCGCAAGTTCACATAATCCAGCCCCACCACCGCCACCCGCGAAACCACCGGCCCGTCAAACACCGCCTGCTCCGGCGCGCCGCTGATGGGCACGTCCAGCCCCCGAACAATTCTTTGCGCTCGCATGGGGAAAGTGTAACCGATAATGGAGACGACGGTGTGTCCACGGATTCATGCCACACTCCGCGCATGTCCCCGCCCGCCATCCGCGCTTACCTCAAGAAAGAACAAAACCATCCGACTATGGGCGGTTAGTCTTCGTCCCAGGGCCAGGGAACAATCAAACCGGCTCTGGTGTCAGCGGTTTCTTGCACATTGACATTTTTCCCGTTTCTGAACGAGTCGTCTTCGATGCAACAGACCGCCCAATACCACTGAATTCTGCCGGTTTCTGGGTCAACCCATCTGCACGGAACGCAGAAAGCGCCCGTGATGAAAACTTCGCCGACGTGGTCGGAATCGTTGTAATCATCGGAGTCATACATGGCGATGTTCCTCTGTTGTGGAAAGGTGATTTAGGCGATAGGTTTGCCGAGCCGCGCGTTGCACGACTGGCAGAGCGCGCGGGCGTTGCGCAAAGTGGTCCCCCCGCCGTGCGCCCATTGCACGGAGTGGTCGGCTTGAAATTCTCCAAAGTGGTGAAATTTCGTGCCGCACTCTTCGCACTTTTCACCACTGCGAATGAAAATTGCGTAGCGCTCCTCCTCCGAGAAATTACGCCGCTTATCGCGCAATTTTGTTTCGGGATGGCGCAACAGGAAAAACCGCTTCATCGTGTTTACGCGTTTTTCCAGGCTGAGTTTGTCGTTGCCTTGTTGCATGAGTCGCTCGAACTCATCCAGGTAGGCGTATTTATCGTCAGCGCTCTTTTTATCCGGGTCCAAATCAAGAGATTCGGCGCGGTCGTGCGCAAATTCCGGAAGGAATTTCTTGATTTGTGAAAACAACCGTTCCCCCGCATAATTGCTTTCCATCTCTTTGACAAAGAGATAGTATAGTTGAGGATACCCGGCGCGTTTCAGCAAGGGGTCTTTCTTGCTGAAAACCCTGCCCAGAGCTTTCAGTTGCTTGTCAACCGCCTTTTTGAGCGCGTCCAGCTCGGCATCGCCCATGTTGCGGTACCTATCCGCCTGCACAAGATTGTCCAGGAACCTTTTCTTGAGGTCCCGGTATGGGGACACGCCTTCTTTTATCCCCTGTTCTACCAGGAGAAAACGCGCCGCCAAATCATAATGCTGGTAACGCTTATTCGTGATAAAAATGATGTCCTTAAAGAACTTGTGCTCGGCCACCTCCCTGATAAGACGGCACATCTTGCCGCCCATCGCGTTCCTTTTTTCGGCCGCGTTCAGGGGCTCGCCGTTGTTTAATCTGAAGAAAAGTTCTTCGATATCATCCAATTCAGCATCGTGAATCACCACGACATCCAACTGAATGGATTTGAACTGTTCCTGCCAGAACGGAGTCAGGTCACCGTAACGGTCGCCCTTGGATGGGAAAAAACTTGCCGATGGTGTAGGTTTTGGTTTCGCAATACATGGGATAACCTCCTGTTTTCGGTGAAATACAACCATGCCATAAACTTATCCCACCGGCAACCCTGAAACTGCCGATGTCACCATTTCCTGATGCGGCACTGTTTTTACGCCGACACTTTGCCGATGTGGAAATTCCTCATCAACAACTGGACGAGGCAAACTTGGAATCCAATATCGATTCGATTTTGGAAAAAATCCTCGCGCGCGGATGAGGCGGGCGAGTTCGGCGACGCCGTCGGGGATGCGGGGTTCGGGGATGGAGGAGAAGCCTAAGCGGAAGAGGTTTTTCGGGCGCGTGGCGGCTTTGCCGTGGAAGAACATCTCACCGGGTTCGAACAGGAGTTTGCCCTCGGCGGCGGCGTTGGCCAACGGGCCGGCATCCAAGCGCACATCAACGCCGCCCAATACTTCGGGGAAGTCCCGCCGGTTGCGTGGGACTTCACCATCGGCGGCTATCAACCGGCGCAAAAGTATCTCAAAGACCGCGCCTTCACCCCGGACGAAATCCGCCACTACCAAAAAATCATCGTCGCGCCGGTCGAGACCGCAAAATTGATGGGGCAAACCGATGCGGTTGCGTGGTAGGCCGGGAATGGCCCGGCAAAGCCGGGCCAAGGTGTTTTTTATTGAAAGGGGGGCGATTACCCGAAATGCCGCCGCCGGCGAATTTCCCAGCGGTCCCGCAAGCGCATCCAGCACATGGCCAGCGGCACCCCGGGGAATTTGAGGCGGGAAAAGGGATAATTTTTCAAGGACGTGGTCGGGAAAACCGCTTCCGCCGGCGGCTTGCCCAGGGCGCGTTCCGCCAGCACCCTCCCCATCAGATTGGCCATGGCCACGCCGCGGCCATTGTAGCCCAACCCGGCCAGCAGCCCCGGGGCCGGCTCGTGCAGGTGGGGGACGCGGTCGTGGGTGACGGCGATGCGCCCACCCCATTGGTATTCCCATTTTGCACCGCGCAGGCGCGGGAAAATTCTTTCCGCCTCAGCGCGCAGTTTGTGGAAATCCGCCGCGGCTCCGTCGCTGCCGAATTTTCCCAGGCTGCCGATGATGAACCGGTGGTCGGGCTCGCAACGGCCGTAAAAAATGGTCCGCCGGGTGTCGGCAAAGGTGCGTCCACCGGGAAGGATGGCGCGCGTTTCCGCCGGCGGCAGTGGCCGGGTGGCGGCCTGCACCGAAGTCAAGGCGATGATGGAATTTGCCAGGCGCGGAAGTAATCGGTCGGCATAGCCGTTGGCGCACAGAATAATTTGCCTCGCCCGCACCCGCCCCCGCGGCGTCTGCATTTCCCACATGCCGTTCGTTTTGTGCAGCGCCAGCGCCGGGCTTTCGGTGTATACAACCACGCCCGCGGCCATTGCCCGGCGCGCCAGTTCCCGCGCATAGCGCAACGGATGAATGCAACCGCCCCTGGCCGCCAGCGCGCCCAGCGTGAAAAAATTGGAGCCCAGCGCGCGGTTTAATTCGCCGCCGCTTAGAAATTCAATCTGAGCGCCGGCCTCGCGCCAGCGTTCACTGTGACGGCGCATTTTCTCCGCCGCGCCCCGGCAGTGTGCGACCCGCAACCAGCCATTCCGCCGCGCCCGGCAATCCATTTGATGGCGGCGAATAAAATTGAAAAGTTCATCCGCGCATTCTACCGTGGCCTGAACGATGCGCTCGGCAAATTTTTTGCCGTACATGCGCGCAATGTCCTGCGGCGTGTTCACCGGCAACAGCGGATTCACCTGCCCGCCGTTGCGCCCCGACGCGCCCCAGCCGATGCGCGCCGCCTCCACCAACCTCACTTGCGCGCCGGACTCGGCCAGCAACAATGCCGCCCGCAAGCCGGTAAACCCGCCGCCCACCACGGCCACATCCGCATCATGCTCGCCGACCAGGGCCGCGGCCGCCACCTCTTCACCGGCCGTCGCCGCCCAGTAGGAGTTCGGGTGCATGGGTTTTTTCATGCGGTTGTATTGTTTGTTCTCCCGCCGCGCCGCTTCCCAGACCGGCTCAATCACCCTTGCCACCTCGCCCAGCAGTTGCGGCGCGCGGCGGCGGCCGGCCATGGCCTCGGTGAGCAACTTGCGCTCCCGGCGGCCGCCGTTGGCCAGGGCGTGGATTAGCGGCAGCGTGGGCTTGCCCTCGGCCAGGTCGTTGCCGTGGTTTTTTCCGGTTTGCGCGCTGGGCGCGGCGTAGTCCAGCACATCGTCCACCAGTTGAAAGGCCACGCCGAGGCGGCGGCCGTAACTGGCCAGCGCATGTTCGGTGGCGGCGGGCGCGTCGGCCATCACCGCCCCCAGCAGCGCCGCCGACTCGAACAACTTCGCCGTTTTGTGGTGGATGGTCTGGAAATACCGCGCCTCGCTGACCGCCGCGCGGCCGCTGTTTTGCAACTGCAGAACCTCGCCCACGGCGATGGTGTTGGTGGTGCCGGCCATCACGCCAATCACCCGCATGCGGCCCAGCGATGCCATCATTTCCACCGCCCGTGAGTAGAGAAAATCGCCGATGAGCACGCTGGCCGGGTTGCCCCACACGCGGTTGGCGGTGGGGTTGCCGCGCCGCAGGTCGGAGGTGTCCACCACATCGTCGTGCAACAGCGTCGCGCTATGGATGAACTCAATGGCCGCGGCCAGGGTGACGCTGTCGCCGCCGCCGGCCGCCCCGCAGGCGCGCGCGCTGAGCAGCAAGGTCAACGGCCGCAGTCGCTTGCCGCCGCCGCCGATGAGGTGGACGGAGACGTCGTTGATGAGGGCGATGTCGCAGCGCAGTTGTTCGCCGATGCTGAGGTCCACAGCGGCGAGGTCGTCGGCGACAACGCTGGTGATGGCAGCCAGGGCGGCGGGGCCGGGGGCGGAAG
>RKSH01000077.1 GCA_007570945.1 Gammaproteobacteria bacterium
TCCCCGGCCTCGGCTTTCCAAAAGCGGCGGCGGCTGCGGCGCACATACCAGTTGCTGAGCTGGTCCACAAAGGCCTCCACCGCCTGCCCGGCGGCGCGCGCATCAAACGCATCCAGCGCATCGGTGGCGGTGGTGACGGTGCGGTGCAGCAGCGCCATGATCCAACGGTCAATCTCCGGGCGTTTGGCGAGCGCGACGCCGCGGGTGAAGTCCACGCCGTCCAACCGCGCATACATCACGAAGAACGCGTACACATTCCACAGCGTGTTGATGAACGTGCCGGCCACCTCGGCGACGATGTCCACCGAAATGCGCTTTTGGCCGTCGGGCGGCACCCGCGCGAGAAAATACCAGCGCAGCGCGTCGGCGCCGATGGTGTCGAAAACCTCGCCGGGGTCCACGATGTTGCCCAGGGACTTGGACATTTTACGGCCGTCCTGGTCCACGATGTGGCTCAGGCAGACGCAGTTGCGGTAGGCCACGCTGTCCGACACTAGCACGGCGACCGCGTGCATGGTGTAAAACCAGCCGCGCGTCTGGTCGATGGCCTCGCAGATGTAGTCGGCGGGAAAGTGCCGGGCAAAAGTTTCGCGGTTCTCAAACGGATAATGCCACTGCGCGTAGGACATGGCGCCGGAGTCAAACCAGCAATCGATCACCTCCGGCACCCGGCGCCACGTTTTGCCGCCGCGCTCAAAAGTCACCTCATCAATGGCCGGACGGTGCAGGTCCACCTCGCCGAGTTCGCGCCCGCACAACTTCTCGAGCTCGGCGAGGGAGCCGATGCAGACATAACCGCCGCCGCCATCGGTCCACAACGGCAGCGGCGTGCCCCAGAAACGTTCGCGCGACAGCGCCCAGTCCACGTTGTTCTCAAGCCAGTTGCCGAAGCGGCCGTCGCGGATGGTGGACGGCACCCAGTTAATGGTCTTGTTCAACTCCACCATGCGTTCGCGCACCGCGGTGGTGCGGATATACCAGGCGTTCTTGGCGTAATACAGCAACGGGTCGCCGGTGCGCCAGCCGTGCGGATAGTTGTGCAGGTATTTCTGCGCGCGGTACAGCAACCCGCGCTGCTTAAGCGAATCAACCAACAGCGGGTCGGCGTCCTTGAAAAATTTTCCGGCGACGGCAGTGACTTCTTCGGTGAAACAGCCGTCCAGGCCGACGCCGTGCACCACCGGCAGGCCGTGCTTCTCGCCCAGCGCCAAATCGTCCACGCCGTAGGCCGGGGCAATGTGCACGATGCCGGTGCCGTCCTCGGTGCTGACAAAATCGCCGGCCACCACCTGAAACGCCGCCGGCGCGTCCACTTTCAAATCGTCAAACAAACGTTGGTAGCGCCGCCCGATGAGTTCGCGCCCTTTGACGGTTTTTATAACCTCGCCGCCGGCATCCTCGCCAAGCGCGGCCTCGCGCAGGGCGGCGGCGACAATCAGAACCTCACCGCCGACTTTGACATGGCAGTAGTCCACGTCTTCGCCCACCGCCAGCAGCAGGTTGGACGGCAGCGTCCACGGCGTCGTGGTCCACACCAGAAAAGAAACGTTGTCCTCATCCGCCGCGCGAAAACGCACGTACACCGACGGGTCGCTCACCTCCTTGTAGCCGAGGGCGACTTCGTGCGACGACAGGGTGGCGCCGATGCGCGGGTCGTAGGGGACGACTTTGTAGCCCTGGTAAATCAAACCCTGGTCCCAGATTTTTTTCAGCAGGTGCCACACCGACTCGATGTAGCGGTTGTCCAGCGTGTAATAGGCGCCGCCCAGGTCCACCCAGAAACCCATGCGCTCGGTCATTTTTTCCCAGTCGCCGATGTAGCGCATCACCGACTCGCGGCAGCGGCGGGTAAACAAGAACATGGTGAATGCCAGGCCGGCCGTTGGCGGTGGGCGGCCCTTCGCAGAACGAAAAACGCCGCGCCGACTTGTCGCGGCGCCGCTGCTCCACGCTTTTTTTAAACACGGCATTGTCGCGCCAGAACGCGAGAATGTCTTTTTCCAACTGCGGCCCGACGTAGCGGCCGTCAACTTCCTGCAAAGGCATGGTCTCCTCCGGTTAAAAAAACCGCCCCGGACGCCGCGCACTTAAGCGCGGCGTCCGGGGCGATGGTGTTAAATCGCGGTGCCACCCGGCTTCACCCGCGTCTCGCGGCGCGGGCCTTGGTGGGTGCCGCCGGCGCGGCACCCGAACCCGCTAACGGGGGTCAATCGGCCGGCCTACATGGAAAAACGTCGCAACGCATCCGTTCAGCCGGCGGCTCCAGGGTGATATTCACCGGAATGCGGCCCGGGGCTCACACCATCCCCCAATCGCTGCCGCCGCACAAACCCGGCTACTCGTCCCTGTCGTCGCCGGTGCGGAACTTACCACAAAGCATTGAAAACCGCCACTCTCCGCTCAGCAAGTCGGAGGCGCCGAGGCCGTCGGAGGCGGTGAGGTTTTATGCCAAGACTCGGCCGACCGCCTGAGCTCAGCAGCGGCGGTGATGCGCAAGGCATCGGCGGTTGGCGTTCTCGGCGGCGTCCAACTCGGCGCGGGTGTAAATGCCGCCCGCGCTCAGCGTGAAATTCGCGCCGAAGGCGGCGGTGGTGACGGTGAGGTCGGTTTTGATGGCGGCATCGTCCGGCTCAATCACTTCCGCCTCGCCAGCGCCGCCGTCAACGACAACGGCGACCGCGACCCGGCCGCGCCCGGCTTACGAGTGGACGAGGGCGACACCGTCACCGTAGCCATCACCGCGCACGGCAAAAGCGCCGGCTACCCGGTCTCCGGCCAGTCGCGCGCGGATGCGCATAACGAATCGCAATCCGGAACCAGCGACGCCATCGGCGGCGACGGCGGCGAGGAGCAACGCTTCGGCCTCACCGTGCGCCGGGCGTTCGGGCCGTTCGACTTGGGGCTGAACCTGGCCGCTGATGCCGGCAGCGTCGACACCGGGCGGTTGCTGACCGGCGAATGGCGGTTCTAATCGGCATAACATCGCCGCCGCCGTCACCCGGTCGCTGGCAACAAAATCTCAAACCGTCGCCGAATCGCGTTATCGATTTTCGCGTCGATATGGCGCGGGAAGTGTTCGCGCAAGATTTCCCTGGCGCGGTGGCGGGCGGTGTCGCGGATGTCGCGGCTGCCGCGTTCGGTCCATTCGGCCGGCGTGGCGCGGTCGGCGACGGCGGGGTAGTGGTAGTCGCGCGTCATGCGTTGCATGGTTTGCGCGTGGGCGAGAAAGTGACCGTCGCCGGCGACGACTTCT
>RKSH01000052.1 GCA_007570945.1 Gammaproteobacteria bacterium
AGGACAAGGGCGTGGAATGACGGTCTGCGGTGTGAAAATGACGGTGGCGGGGGTGTCAATGTGTATTGAACCCGTATCAGGCGGTGGACACCGCGCCGGATTGTGTGCTATATCGGAATCTCATCCGGGCGGAGGTGAAACATGAAACAGAGTGGTCGACAACTCAAGCCCTGGCACCGGCGGAGTTTGTGGTTGCGGAGGCGAAATGCCGCATCCGGTGCCCGTGTGGGCGGCGTGATGGGAGCGGTCGCGCGCCACAACTTTGACGCATCCTTTCCGAGCATCAAGGTCGGCATTATCATTTTGGCATGGTCGATTGTCCTGCAAGCGGCCATCGGGCCGATTTGGCCGATTAGTTATAACGACCCGACAGCCATCATCGTGTTGCTTTTCGTTCTGCATTTCGCGCTGCTTTTTGCGGCCAGCGCGTGGGTGTGGAGCCTGGTGTGGAAAGAACTGCACAACAAGGATTTTCGCGAATGCGTAACAAGCGCATCGTTTCATATCCATGTGCTGGCGACTTCTCTGGCGCCATTGCTTGCCGAGTCGTTCAAACTCAATCCCGCTTTTGCGGCTTGACCGGATGACCGTCATGATGTTGCGAGTTAGAATTGCTCGGTTGTTGGTGGCGGTGTGTTTTTTTGCCGCGCCAACCGCTTTTGCGGCCAGCATCGTCGCTAATTCCGAGGCCGCGCTTGCCGTCTCAAACCCCAAGATTACGCAGGGGCGCACCCTGTTTCCGGATTGGATTGGCCCGGACACGGTGCCATATGCCATCACGCCGAACATATTCAAGACATCCGCCGTGGACTACGGCCGCATGGGGTTGTTTCACCGCAAACCATGCATCACGCTGGAACTCGACGAGAGCAAACTGAGCGCCCCGGTCAAGTCGGCGCTTGGCGATGCGGCGGTGGTCTGGGAATTCTCCAACGACTACTACTATGTGCGGTTGGCGGTGGCGGACAACGATGTGGGGGAAAGCGCCCGCAACGTGGCGGAAGAATTTTCCCGCCGCGCGCCGTTGCCGGTGGACTACAGCGTCTGTCCGCAGCGCGGGTTGTCCAACATCCGCAACCACCTGCTGGACCGCGCGCTGGACTTGGGTGCCGATATTCTGGCCTGCGTGGACGACGACTGCACGGCCGGCAAAACCTGGTTGGCGGATGCGCTTGCCGCAATCAAAAAAACCGGCGCCGATGCGGTGAACAGCGGCAAGCCCATGGAAAACGCGCGACTGAGCACCTGTGGGATTGTGATGACCAAAAGAATCTTCCGCGACCTGAACATGCGCTATGACCCGCTGTTCAATTTCACCGGCTCCGAGGACGCCGATTTCGCCCGGCGCGCCCTTGCGGCCGGGGCGCGCTTGGTGCAGGCGCCGTTCCCCGGCGTGTGCAGCCCGGCCTACGGCCACCGCGAGGGCATGCGAGGTCTGCGCCATCATTTCACCCGTTACGTCGCCGAATCCCATGCGCGCAGAGTCCGCGGCGACAAGTCCGGGGCGCTCATCGCCTTGGCGGCGGCGAAGAATCTGCTGAAAGGAATCATCCTCGCCCCGGCCGCAATCTTGTCCCGCAAGCAGCGCATGCGTTGCGTTAATTCTTTGCTCAAAACCGCCGGCTACACGAGAAGTTTGTTCGGGCCGGGGAAAGTCGAGCCATATCGGGAGGTGAGCGGTTTTTGACGGTCTGCAGTGCCGAAATGACGGTGGCGGGGGTGGAAGTGGCGGTTGCAGGCCGCGGAATGATGGTTTGGACTGTGGAAGCGGTGACTTGAGCGGGTAATTCATTGCCCCCGCCCGCTTGCCAACCGCCGCCGGCGCGCTTACAATGGCACGCGGTTTGGGGAGGGGTTTCGGGCTTCTCCCTTTTTCTTGGGCAACTTCTCGGGCGACTTTGGCGGTGCAACGCGCATGATTCCGGCAATTCTTGTACTGGCCGACGGAACTGTGTTCCGCGGTCAGTCGGCGGGCGCTGATGGGATGGCGGTGGGCGAGGCTGTTTTTAATACGGCCATGACCGGCTATCAGGAAATCCTCACCGACCCGTCATATGCCGGGCAGGTGGTGACCCTCACCTGCCCGCATGTGGGCAACACCGGGGCCAACGCCGAGGATTGGGAGTCGGCGAAGGTGCATGCGGCCGGACTGGTGGTGCGCGACTGCCCGCAAGTGCACAGCAACTGGCGCGCCGGGCAGGGGCTTGGCGATTTTCTCAAAGAGCAAAAAACGGTGGCGATTGCCGGCGTGGACACGCGCAAACTGACCCGCCTGCTGCGCAGTGGCGGGGCGCAAAATGCGTGCATTGCGGCCGGCGATGCGGCGGCGGCGGCGGACCAGGCGCAAAGCATGGCGCGCGGGGCGGCGGCCATGGCCGGGCGTGAACTGGCGCGCGGGGTGACGACAAGGGCGGCGTACGAGTGGCACGGCGGGCCGTGGCGCGACGGCGCATATGACGACGGGGCGATGGCGCGGCGGCGCTACCATGTGGTGGCGTGCGACTTCGGCGCCAAGCACAACATTCTGCGCGAGCTCAGCGGGCGCGGGTGCAAGGTGACGGTTTTGCCGGCGGCCGCGGGGGCCGAGGAAATTTTAACCGCCAACAACGGCGCGCCGCCGGACGGCGTTTTTTTGGCCAACGGACCCGGCGACCCGGAGCCGTGCGTGTTTGCGGTGGAGGCCATTCGGGCGGTGCTGGGGCGCGGGGTGCCGCTGTTCGGCATCTGCCTGGGGCATCAATTGTTGGCGCTGGCCTGCGGGGCGCGCACCGAGAAAATGAAGTTTGGCCACCACGGCGCCAACCACCCGGTGCAGGATTTGGACAGCGGCAGGGTGAGCATCACCAGCCAGAACCACGGCTTCACCGTCAGCGAAAAGCCCATGCCGGAATTTTTGCGCGTGACCCACCGCTCGCTGTTTGACGGCACCATTCAGGGTTTGGAGCACCGCGAAAAGCCGGCCTTTTCGTTCCAGGGCCACCCCGAGGCCAGCCCCGGGCCGCACGATGTAAACGCGCTGTTTGACCGCTTCATCCACCTGATGGATGCGCGCCGCGCCGGGGCGGCCTGATGCCGGCGCGCGGCGACCTGGACGGTATTTTGGTGCTCGGCGCCGGGCCCATTCTCATCGGCCAGGCCTGCGAGTTTGACTATTCCGGCGTGCAGGCCTGCAAGGCGCTGAAAAAAGAGGGCTACCGCGTGGTGCTGGTGAACTCCAACCCGGCCACCATCATGACCGACCCGGAAACGGCGGACGCCACCTACATTGAGCCGGTTCATTGGAAAACCGTGGAAAAAGTCATCCAGATGGAAAAGCCGGCGGCGATTTTGCCCACCATGGGCGGCCAAACCGGCCTCAACTGCGCGCTGGATTTGCACCGCGAGGGCGTGCTGAAGGCGCACCAGGTGGAGATGATTGGCGCCTCGCGCACGGCCATTGACAAGGCGGAGGACCGCCAACTGTTCCAGCGCGCCATGGCCAACATTGGCCTGGCCACCGTCACCGGCGACATCGCGCGCGGCATGGACGATGCGTGGCGCATTCTGGAGGAGGGCGGCGTCGGCTTTCCGGCCATCATCCGGCCCTCTTTCACCCTCGGCGGCTCCGGCGGCGGCGTGGCCTACAACCGCGACGAGTTCGCCGACATCTGCGAGCGCGGCCTGGCCGAGTCGCCCACCGCCGAGTTGCTCATCGAGCAGAGCATTCTCGGCTGGAAAGAATACGAGTTGGAGGTGGTGCGCGACCGCCATGACAACTGCATCATCGTCTGCTCCATTGAAAACCTGGACCCCATGGGCGTGCACACCGGCGACTCCATCACCGTCGCCCCGGCCCTCACCCTCACCGACAAGGAATACCAGCGCATGCGCGACGCCGCCATCGCCGTGCTGCGCGAGGTGGGCGTGGACACCGGCGGCTCCAATGTGCAGTTTGCGGTGAACCCGGAAAACGGCGCCATGGTGGTGATTGAAATGAACCCGCGCGTGTCGCGCTCCTCGGCCCTGGCCTCCAAGGCCACCGGCTTTCCCATCGCCAAAGTGGCGGCGCTGCTGGCGGTGGGCTACACCCTGGATGAATTGCAAAATGAAATCACCGGCGGCGCCACGCCGGCCTCGTTTGAGCCCAGCATTGATTACGTGGTGACCAAGATTCCGCGTTTTGATTTTGAGAAGTTTCCCCAGGCCGACACCGCCTTGACCACGCAGATGAAGTCGGTGGGCGAGGCCATGGCCATCGGGCGCACGTTTCAGGAATCGTTTCAGAAGGCGCTGCGCAGTCTGGAGACCGGCAGTTTCGGCTTGGAGCCAAAACTTGCGCGCGTTGACGGTGACGGCGGCGATGCATGGCGCGAGGAGTTGCTGCACCGGCTGCAGGTGCCGAACCCGGAGCGGGTGTGGTATGTGGCGGATGCGTTTCGGCACGGTTTCGGCCTGGCCGAGGTGCACCGGCTGAGCGGCATTGACCCGTGGTTTTTGGCGCAGATCGCCGACCTGGTGGAGGAGGAAAAATCGGTGGCCGCCGGCGCGCTGGCCGAGGTGGGGGAGTCGCGCATGCGCGAATTGAAACGCAAGGGTTTTTCCGACCGCCGCCTGGCCCGGTTGTGGCGCAGCGACGAGGATTCGGTGCGCGCGCGCCGCCATGCCTTGGGCGTGTTTCCGGTGTACAAGCGGGTGGATTCCTGCGCCGCCGAATTCGCCGCGCCGACCGCGTATCTGTATTCCACCTACGAGGACGAGTGCGAAGCCGAGCCGCAAGAGGCGGACAAGGTCATGGTCCTCGGCGGCGGACCGAACCGCATCGGGCAGGGGATTGAGTTTGACTACTGCTGCGTGCATGCCGCCATGGCGCTGCGCGAGGACGGCGTGCAGAGCATCATGGTGAACTGCAACCCGGAGACGGTGTCCACCGACTACGACACTTCCGACCGCCTGTATTTCGAGCCGCTGACCTTGGAGGACGTGGCGGAAATTGTGCGGGTGGAAAAGCCGCGCGGCCTAATCGTGCAGTTCGGCGGGCAAACGCCGCTTAAATTGGCCCGCGCCCTGGCCGCCGCCGGCGCGCCGATACTCGGCACCGACCCGGCGCAGATTCACATGGCCGAGGACCGCAAACACTTCCGGCAACTCATTGAAAAACTGCAACTGCGCCAGCCGCCGGGCCGCACCGCCGGCAACGCCGCCGAGGCGGCCGGCCGGGCGGCGGAGATCGGCTACCCGCTGGTGGTGCGGCCGTCGTACGTACTGGGCGGCCGCGCCATGCAAATCGTGCACAACGCCGCCGACCTGGCGCGCTACATGGAGCAGGCCGCGGCGCAAGGGGTGGAGGTGTCGGAGCGGACGCCGCTGCTGCTGGACTCGTTTCTCAGCGATGCGGTGGAGGTGGACGTGGATGCGGTGTGCGACGGTACCGACGTGGTGGTCGGCGGCATCATGCAGCACATTGAAGAGGCCGGGGTGCATTCCGGCGACTCGGCCTGCTCGCTGCCGCCGTTCAGTCTACGGGCCGAGGTTCAGGACCGCCTGCGCGAGCAGACCGCGCGCCTCGCGCTGGCGCTGCGTGTGGTGGGGCTGG
>RKSH01000168.1 GCA_007570945.1 Gammaproteobacteria bacterium
TGGAGCACGGTTAAACCAATTCTACCTTAACCTGCAATCGGTCACGCTGACGGCGGCGTTGCCTGGCCAGCCGCAGAAGTTCCTCCACCAGTTCAGCGTATTGCAGGCCGCTTGCCCGCCACAACTTGGGATACATGCTGATGGGGGTGAAGCCGGGGATGGTGTTAATTTCGTTGACCAGCACGGTTTGCTCATCCCGGCTCAGAAAAAAATCCACCCGCGCCATGCCTTCGGCGCCCACCGCCTGAAAAACCCGCAGCGACAATTGTTGAATCCGTTTTTGCGTCCGGGCGGCAATGGGCGCCGGAATTAACAGTTGCGACTTGCCGTCCAGATATTTGGTTTCGTAATCGTAAAATTCCCGGCCCGGCACAATCTCGCCGGCCACCGATGCGCGCGGGCGGTCGTTGCCGAGCACCGAGCATTCAATTTCCCTAAAGCCCTCGGCGGCGCGCTCCACAACCACCTTCAAGTCAAACTGAAACGCAAACTCCAGCGCCTCGCGCAAGCCGGCTTCACCGTCCACCTTGCGCACGCCGACGCTGGAGCCCAGGTTGGCCGGCTTGACAAACAGCGGCCGGCCCAGCGCGGCCAATTCGGCCATCACCCCATCCGCCGAGTCGCGCCATTGCCAATGGCGCACCGTGCGGTATTCGGTTTGCGGCAGATTGGCGGCGGTGCACAAAAGTTTCGCCGTCTCCTTGTCCATGGCCGCCGCCGAGCCGCCCACGCCGCTGCCGACACAGGCGATGCCGGCCAGCGCCAGCAGCCCCTGCACCGTCCCGTCCTCGCCGCCGGGGCCGTGCAACAGCGGAAAAACCACATCCAGCGGCCGGTGGCGCAAACCATCACCCTCACCGCCCGCCGCCACCAGCCGCCGGCCGCCGCAATGGTCCAACATCACCGCCGGCAGCCCGCAATCGTCCTCCACCCGCCCGGCGGCAAACACCGCCGCCGGCTGCTCCACCAAGAACCACCGCCCGCCACGGCTGATGCCGACCAGCGTCAGGTCGCATTTGGACTCCGCAATTGCGCCGCTCTCCAGCAGCGACTTCGCCGAGGCGACCGACACTTCGTGCTCGCATGAGCGGCCGCCGAACAAAACCGCAAGGTGAAGTTTGGCCGCGGCCAAGGTCACACCACTTTGTGCCGCCGGTGCGACTCCACATATGAGGCGATGAATTTCTTGAACGCCTGCATGGCAAAGCGGGTCTTGCCGCCGCCGCCGGCCGGGAAGTCCGCCGTCTTGCCGTCCGGCATGAGCACGCTCTTCACCGGCATCACCTCGCGCGTGGCGCTGGTCAGGAAACACTCGGCCGCATCGGCGATTCGCGAAAGCGGAATGTCGGCATCGGCGCTGGCCACGCCGTTTTCATGCAGCACGTCGTGCAGCGCGCCCTTGGTCAGGCCCAGCAGGTTGCCGGCTTTGGGCCCCGGCGTCACCAACGTGCCGTCCAAATCAAACCACACATTGCTGTTGGAGGCCTCCGCCACCAGGCCGTCCTGGCTCAGCATCACACAGTCGTCGGCGCCCAGCTCTTTGGCCTGCAGCACGCCGAGAATGTTGTTCAGGTAGTTGCCGCCCTTGATGTTGGGGTCCAGCGAAGTCACCGGGTTGCGGCGCACCTCGGGAACGGCGAGGGTGACGCCGACGGAATAATCCTCCGCCGGCCACCGCGGCAGCGGCCGCGCGATAATCACGTAGCGCGATGCAACGCTTGGATCCGGATTCAAGTCAATCGCCCCGGCCCCCCGGGTCACCGCAAACCGGACGTACAAATCCTCCCCGGCCGCAAACCCGCCCTCCCGAATGGTCCGCCGAATTTCATCCAGCAGCAACGGCGCGCTCTGCGTCATGCGCAGGTGAATCAACTCCGCCGACTTCGCCAGCCGCGCAAAATGCTCGTCCAGCAAAAACGCCACGCCGTCGTAGGTGCGAAACACCTCGTACACCGAATCGCCGTACAAAAAACCGCGGTCCAGCACCGGCACCCGCGCATCCATCGCTGGCGTCACCAATCCGTCCACGTTTATAATCGCGTTTTCAAAACCGTGCATCAAAGCCGCCTCCGCCGTATTCTACAATGAAAACGCGCATCGCCCGCCCCTATCTTTTGTTCCTCGGCGACGCCGCCGATGATTTGGAGGCCAAGACCGCCATCGGCGTCCTGCACTGGCGGCCGGCCGACTGCATCGGCCAACTGCGCGTGCCCGGCTGCGCCCCGCGCCTGGACCTGCCGGAAATGACCGTCACCGAAGCCGCCGCGGCCGGCGCGCGCACGTTGCTGATTGGCGTGGCCAACCGCGGCGGCATCATTCCCGGGCATTGGAGCGGCGTTCTCGCCGATGCGCTCGCCGGCGGCCTGGACATCGCCTCCGGCCTGCACACTCGCCTCAGTGACATCACCGTTGTCAAGGACGCCGCCGCCAAACACGGCCGCGCGATTCACGAGGTGCGCCATCCCGCCGGCGATTTGCAAGTCGCCGACGGCACTCCGCGCGGCGGCCGGCGGCTGCTCACCGTCGGCACCGACTGTTCGGTGGGCAAGATGTACACCGCGCTGGCCCTGGAACGCGCTTTCCGCAAGCGCGGCATCGACTGTGAGTTCTGCGCCACCGGCCAGACCGGGATTTTAATCGCCGGCGGCGGCGTCAGCGTGGACGCGGTACCCGCGGACTTCATCGCCGGCGCCGTTGAAGAACTTGCCCCGGCCGCGCCGCCCGGGCACTGGCACATCATTGAAGGCCAAGGCTCGCTGTTCCACCCATCCTACGCCGGCGTCAGCCTCGGCCTGCTGCACGGCGCGCAACCCGACACCCTCGTCCTGTGCCACGAGCCCACCCGCCCCCACATGCGCGGCCTGCCGCACCAGCCCATGCCGTCCGTGGAACAATGCATCGCCGCCAACACCCTCGCCGCCAAAGTGGTCAGCGGCAAGGTGCATGTCGCCGGCATCGCCATCAACACCGCCGCCCTCGGCGAGGCCGAGGCCGGGCGCCTGCTTGCCGCCACCGCCGATGAGCACGGCCTGCCCTGCGTCGACCCGGTGCGCGGCGGCGTGGACGCCATCGTGGACAACATTCGCTTCTGAGCGTGGCCGCCTTCACCGCCGAGGTCGCCGCCGAGCGCTGGCCGTTGCGCGAAACCTTCACCATCTCGCGCGGCGGCAGGAACACCGCCGAGGTCGTCACCGTCACCCTCAGCGACCTCGCCGGCATCAGCGGCCGCGGCGAATGCGCCCCCTACCGCCGCTATGGTGAAACCGTCGCCGGCGTCACCGAAACCATCACCGCCGCCGCCGCTGAACTTCCGGCCGCGCAACCCTGGGATGCATTGCAGGAAATTCTCCCGCCCGGCGCCGCGCGCAATGCGCTGGACTGCGCGCTGTGGGACTGGCGCGCCCGGCGCGAGGGCCGCCCGGTGTGGCAACTCGCCGGCCTGGCCAAGCCGCGGCCCTTGCTAAGCGCTTTCACCCTCAGCCTCAAGGAGCCCGAAGCGATGGCCGAGGCCGCCGCCCGCGCCCGCGGTTTTCCCATTCTCAAACTCAAACTCGGCGCCGCCGACCCGGCGGCCTGCGTTCTTGCGGTCAAAAAAGCCGCCCCCGCCGCCACCCTCATCGCCGACGCCAACGAAGCCTGGCGCGCCGACACCGTCACCGAGATCCTGCGCGACCTGGCCGCCCTCGGCGTCGCCATGGTGGAACAGCCGCTGCCGGCCGGCGACGACCAGGCCCTGGCCGCCATTGCCAAACCCCGGCCGGTCGCCATCGCCGCCGATGAGTCCTTCCACACCGCCGCCGACGCCGGCGCCATCGCCGCCGTCTACGACATCGCCAACATCAAACTGGACAAGACCGGCGGCCTCACCGCCGCCCTCGCCGCCGCCGCCGCCATCCGCCGCCAGGGCATGAAAATCATGGTCGGCTGCATGCCCGCCACCTCGCTCAGCATCGCCCCCGCCCACCTGCTCACCGCCGGCGCCGCCTGGGTGGACCTGGACGCGCCGCTGCTTCTGGCGGAAGACCGGCCGGGGGCGATGAGGTGGGACGGCGGCACGGTGCAGCCGCCGGCGGCGGGATTCTGGGGCGCTTGATGCGAATGTGGGGCGTCAACCCGGCGCTGCTGTGCGACAAGCACCTGCTCGGCGAGCATGTGGAAATGCACATGTTTGTCGGGGCGCTCAAAAAGGGCATCAGCACGCGCGGCTACGAGGAAACCGGGCTGGTCGTCCTGTCGAAAATCCGCGCGCGCCACGACGCCCTCGCCGCCGAGATGCAACGCCGCGGCATGAACCACCGCTCACCGCTGCCGCGCATCGCCATGCGCCGCGGCGGCTGGATTGACGAGGCCGCCAACCTGCGCGAACTGAAACGCCGCTGCCCGGACTGCCGCAAACGAATCCGGCGGCATGACAGACGGCGGTCTTGATTAGAATCGCAATTCGCCGCTCAGCAGGTTGGCGGCGTCGACTCCGGCCTTGGCGGCGAGGTTTATGCCAAGATTCAGCCGCCCGGCGGTCTTGCGGGCGGTGAAGCCAAGCCGGCTTTCATCAGCCCCGCCGCCGGCGAGGGATTTGGACCCCTCCAAACGCAATCTCACCGTCGGCCCCCGCCACTCCACCCCGCCGCCTAGGTCACCGGCGGCGCCGCTGTCGCCATCGCCGCCATCGTGGCGCAGGGCCGCGGCGCCGAATGGACGCCAGGCGCCAAAGTCCCACTCGTATTCCGCCGTGGCGTTGACGCGAAACGCATCAACGGTGACCGCGGGCAGGGTTTTGCCCCCAGAATGGGCGGCGTCCAATTCAGCCCGGGTGAAAATGCCATCCGCGCCCAGCGATACGCCGGCTCTCGGCATGAAAGTCGCGCCAAACGCGGCGGTGGTCACCGTGATGTCGGTTTTGATGGTCACATCATTCGGTTCTTTCACCTCGGCATCGCCGAAACCGTAGCCGGCGGT